>JAHRWO010000092.1 GCA_019105125.1 Flavobacterium sp. | reverse complement strand
TCAAAAATTTCTAATTGACCATTATCAAACTCTGAAGCAAGATTAAAATTCAATGTGTTTTTATTTACCCATAACAGATTCGTTTGTCCATTATCCTGAGTTTCATCAATACTCAACACAGCATCTGCATCAACACCTGTAATAACCAAAGAATAGTTTTGTGAACCTCCAACTAAAGTTCCTTTGTGAGAAACAACAATTTGATACACTCCTGACGGGTTATCTATATCTACTCTTTCAAAAGGATCTACATTATTATCTGCTTTTTGTGCAACTAAATTTTGCCAATTTTTGCTTAAAGCCCAAGGTAAATTTTGTGTACTGTTTTGAACAATTCTCAAATCTAAATCATTGACTAATCTTGGCGAACTGTTGTCCGTTGAGTTAGTAATTACAGTACCTGGTCTATCTGTCCAAGATATTGAAGCTTTTAAAGGTTCTGTTCCTAAAGCCAAAACATTGATAGTGTAAGTTTGACCACTGTTTAATGTCTTCTCCTCTACAATAGATAATTCTCCATTATCATCAAGTGCTTTAACCATTTTAAAAGTATTCAATAATCCCCAACCAAATTTTTGATCTGGACCGGTAGCATCACCAGCTTCATCCGCTGTATGAAGCGCTAAACCTTTTAAAGTGGCAGCATTTAAGAAAGGACTTCCGTAATATTGTTGAACAAGAGCCAATGAAGCTGTTACAGAAGGCGCCGCCATTGAAGTTCCATCCAAAGAACCATATGAAGTATCAGAGTTACTAATAGTAGAAAAGACATCAACTCCTTTCGCTACTAAATCTGGTTTAATTCTGAAATCATCTGTAGGACCAAAACTAGAAAATCCAGACATGACAACTGATGTTTTATCAACATAGTTAGCAACTTCGTTTACAGCACCTATGACTAATGAGTTCTTAGAGGTTTTGTCTCCAGTTAACAAGTCATTACCGTTTTTAGTTGGATTTAAACTCGATGCACTTCCTCTATCATTTCCCGCTGCATAAACTGGAAGATATTTTGGTTTATTAAAACACACGTTATCTACATCACGAGAATCAGTAACATAAGCTCCAAAATACCATTGCGGTAATTGAGAAGCAATAAGACCATAAGAGTGATTTGATATCAAAAGACCAAAACCAGCATACATATCCATCTCAGTAATATCATTAGTCCAGTCAAAAATCCAACCATCAGCTTCATATGCAATACCTCTTCCTGAAAAATTTGAAGAACTTACACCTGTTGACAATACGGTTCCCGTAACGTGGGTAGAATGCGCACTAGGTGCAGTAGGTCCATCAACAGCCAAAAGTTTACTTTCACCTGAAGCTTTTCTAAAATCCAAGTGACTTAGTCGAGGATGATTCTGATCCCATACACCCACTAACATACCTAAACCTGTTAACGAGTAACCGTTACCTGCAGTAGGATGCAACATATTAGCTCGCGTGGTAACAGCAGAACCCGCATTGTAAGTTCTATAATAGATAGGAATATCGCCATCGAATCGCACCAACTGACCTTCTACTCCGTCATAATCGGTAAGTGTCAACGGAACACCTATCTTCTTAGCCCTTTCTACTGTTGTCAAAAATTCGTTAGTACGGTTCACCCTGTCAAAAGAAGTTACTTCGCCTAATGATTTATAGTATTCCGTTATTTTCTTTCGTTCATCAATTGTTTGAGAAAATACAACGCTAGAAAACAAAATGGAAAACAACAATGTTTTTCTTTTCATAGACTTTTTTTTAATTATTTTTACAAACTTAATGTTTTTTTTAAAAAAAATAAAAAGTTTAACTACTTTATCACAACAAAAGTAAATTTTGAAATGTTACTTAAAAAATACACCCCTAAAAAATTTGAATGCGGCACCGATGAAGCCGGAAGAGGTTGCTTAGCCGGACCTGTAACTGCCGCTGCTATTATCTTACCTGAAGACTTTGAATTAGACCTACTAAATGACTCCAAAAAGTTGACCGAAAAAATCCGATTTAATTTAAAACCATTGATTGAAAAGTTTGCTGTTTCGTATGCTATTACCCATATTTTCACAAATGAAATAGACGAAATTAACATCCTTAATGCCTCCATGAAAGCCATGCAGGAATGTATTCTTAAACTAGCACCCACACCCGAATATATTATTGTGGATGGAAACAGACCACTAAACGGCAAACTGGGGATGAAACAAAAAACAGGAAAGATTTTTACTCAAGAAGAGATAGCGCTCTTAAAATCAATCCCTAATACTAGCATTATCAAAGGAGATGCTAAATATTTAAGTATTGCAGCAGCTTCTGTTTTAGCTAAAACTTATCGAGATGAATACATGGATAGCATACACGAAGAATTTCCTATGTACAATTGGAATAAGAATAAGGGTTACCCAACAAAGGATCACAGAGAGGCAATTAAAAAGTATGGCCCATGCAAATACCATCGCATGAGTTTTAGGCTATTACCTGAACAACTAAGTCTAGATTTTTAAATTATTTACAACTATTTAATTTAGCAAGGGTACTACAACCCTAAGGTTTGTATGGAGTATCTATTAAGTATCCCTACTTTATCTCTATTATTTCAGCTTCGAATAGATGTTGAAAATGTTTTAGAATTTTTCCTTTTACTTCCTCTTCATCAATTGCTCTCTTTAACTCTACATGCATGGACGTTACCGCTTTTCCCTTGATTCCACATGGGATGATGTTGTCGAAGTAGCCTAAATCGGCATTGACGTTTAGGGCGAAGCCGTGCATGGTTACCCAACGAGAAGCACGAACTCCCATAGCGCAAATTTTTCTTGCGAATGGCGTTCCTACATCGAACCAAACTCCGGTTTCTCCTTCGCTGCGAGTTGCTTGTAAGCCGTATTCAGCTAGTGTTAGAATAATAGCTTCTTCTAAAAAGCGTAAGTACTTATGAATATCGGTAAAAAAGTTTTCTAAATCTAAAATGGGATAACCGACGATTTGTCCTGGTCCGTGGTAAGTGATGTCTCCTCCTCTATTTATTTTGTAAAAGGTTGCTCCTTTAGCTTCTAATTGTTTTTCTGAAAGTAATAAATTTGAGATATCACCGCTTTTTCCTAGCGTATACACATGAGGATGCTCCACATATAAAAAATAATTTGGTGTTGGAATCGAAGTTTCCTCTCTCCTATTTTGCACTTTGATGTCTACAATTTCTTTAAATAATGCTTCTTGATAATCCCATGTATCTTTATAATCTTTATTCCCTAAATCTTGAAGTTGGACTATTTTATTCATAGCAAACGAAATTGTGTTTTGAAAAAGTTTCGCAAAGATACGAATAGTTATTGAAAATTGGTGATGGGTAATGGGTGATGGAAGATTGTAAAAAACTGAAACCTGAAACTTTTGAACTTGAAACAAAATAAATTATCTTTGCACGCTTAAACACAATACTATGCAACTTTCGGAACAAGAAATCATTAGAAGAGACAAACTAAACGCGTTACGCGAATTAGGTATTAACCCATATCCAGCGGATTTATTTCCTGTTAATCACACTTCGAAGCAAGTAAAGGAAAATTTTGAAGAAGGCAAAAAGGTTATTTTGGCAGGTCGTTTAATGAGTGTTCGCGATCAAGGAAAAGCGGCTTTTGCTGAATTACAAGATAGTGAAGGCAGAATGCAGTTGTATTTTAATCGAGATGTTATTTGTACTGGCGAGGACAAAACACTTTACAACCAAGTTTTTAGAAAATTAACTGATTTAGGCGATTTTATAGGTATTGAAGGTGAGTTATTTACTACGAAAGTTGGTGCTCAATGTGTTAATGTAACTCATTTTAAAATATTAAGTAAAACTTTAAAACCACTACCATTACCCAAAACGGATGAAACAGGGAAAGTATATGATGCTTTCACCGATCCCGAATTGCGTTACCGTATGCGTTATGTAGATTTAGTCGTAAATCCGCAAGTGAAAGAAGTTTTCATGAAAAGAACAAAATTGTTCAACGCTATGAGAACGTTTTTCAACGAAGCAGGCTATATGGAAGTGGAAACACCCGTTTTACAATCGATCCCTGGGGGAGCGGCTGCGCGTCCGTTTATTACACATCATAATAGTTTGGATATTCCTTTGTACATGCGAATTGCTAACGAATTGTATTTAAAAAGATTAATCGTTGGTGGTTTTGATGGTGTTTACGAATTTTCGAAAAACTTCCGTAACGAAGGAATGGACAGAACGCACAATCCAGAATTTACTGCTATGGAAATTTATGTAGCTTATAAAGACTACAACTGGATGATGGAAATGACTGAAAATTTATTAGAATATTGTGCTTTACAAGTAAATGGAACTACAAAAGCTACTTTTGGAGAACACGAAGTAGATTTTAAAGCGCCTTATGCTAGAGTTACGATGACCGATGCTATCAAACAATTCACAGGCTTTGATATTACTGGAAAATCAGAAGAAGAATTGCGCGAAGCAGCAAAATCTATGGGAATCGAAGTGAACGACACCATGGGTAAAGGAAAATTGATTGATGAAATTTTTGGTGAGAAATGCGAAGGCAACTTCATCCAACCAACCTTCATTACGGATTATCCAAAAGAAATGTCGCCTTTGTGTAAATCGCACCGAGATAATCCTGAATTAACTGAGCGTTTTGAATTGATGGTTTGTGGAAAAGAAATCGCAAATGCCTATTCAGAGCTTAACGATCCTATAGACCAAAGAGAGCGTTTTGAAGTTCAGATGGCTTTAGCCGAAAAAGGAGATGATGAAGCCAATGGAATTATCGACGAAGATTTCTTAAGAGCTTTAGAATATGGAATGCCTCCAACCTCTGGCTTAGGAATTGGAATGGATCGTTTGATTATGTTCTTAACGAATAATCCATCGATACAAGAAGTGTTATTCTTCCCACAAATGCGACCTGAGAAAAAAGGTCCAGAATTAACAGAAGACGAGAAACATATTATCGAAATTTTAAAAGCAAACGAAGGAATTTCGATTGGTGATTTAAAAATAAAATCAGAATTAAGCGGAAAAAAATGGGATGCTGCTAGTAAAGGATTAAGCAAACATGGCTTGATGCGAGTAGTAGTTGATGGCGAACACAAAATTGCCGAATATTTAGGGAAATAATTTATTGCTAGTCTACATTAGAAGCGAAACTTTAAAAAGTTTCGCTTTTTTTATTGCTTAATTAAACCTTTTCTAATTCGTAAAGTCTTATTGTTAAACAATTAAAAAACGAAAAGATGAAAAAATTAATTTTTGCAATAGCTTTAGTTTTAACAACAGTAACATTTGCACAAGATAAAAAACAAGCAAGAGAGAGGTTAACACCAGAACAACAAACTGAGCTTCAGGTTAAAAAAATGACTCTTGATTTAGATTTAGACGCCAAACAACAGAAAGAAATAAACGCTGTCTTATTAGATCAAGCCAGAATGAGATCAGAAAAAATGACATTATTGAAAGGAAAAAGAGAAAAAGGTGAAAAACTGAGTGCTCAAGAACGCTTTGAAATGAAAAAAGATGCCTTAGACCACCAAATAGCATTGAAAGCTAAAATGAAGAAAATTCTAAATCCTGAACAATTTGAAAAATGGGAAGCAAAAAAAGAGGATATGCGAGACCGAAGAATGCCAAAGAAAATGAGACCAAAAAATAATAATTAATCATAAAATTAATATTTGTTTGTTTTTTATTCATAAATAATTTAGTTTTGACAAAACAATATTTAATTTTTTTAAATTATGAAAAGAATATTTTTAACTTTTGTATTACTATTTGCTTTTGGAGCAAGCAGCAATGCACAAGAAAATAAAGTAACGGAAGCAGAAAAATTAGCAAAAGCAGAAGTTAATGCTCTTGTAAAAGTTATAACGTTAGATAGTTCTATTGAGAATAGTTTTTTAGATTTACTTAAATACAAACATGAAGCTTTATCTAAATCTATAACGGTTGAAGAAAAAACTGAAATTTACAATACTATCGAATCTAAAATTGTAAATAGTTTAACTCCAGAACAGTTAACTATCTTAAAAAGCAAACCTGAACTTTTCGAAGATTTAATAAAATAAAAAAAGTCCCGAATAATGAGGGCACTAAAAAAGTCTTTTAGTTAATAATTACAATAATTTAAGGAGTAGAAAACTACGTTTTTCTACTCCTTTTTTCGTATATTTAGCTGTAATTATAGAGTTTTTTAGATGTTATTAAAGCAGCAAACAATACAATTTAGTGCTCATTCTACGTTGTATGATTTAATAGTACCAAAGGAAAATATATTAAGAAAGATTAATGATTTAATTGATTTTTCTTTTATTTATGATGAGTTGCTAAACAAATACAGTACAACAAATGGCCGTACGGCAGAAAGTCCTGTTCGTATGTTTAAGTATTTACTTCTTAAAACAATTTACACTATTTCCGATGTAGATGTAGTGGAACGTTCTCAATATGATATGTCTTTTAAATATTTTTTGGATACGAATCCTGAAGACGATGTTATCAATCCAAGTTCGTTGACAAAATTCAGAAAACTACGTTTAAAAGACACCGACTTATTAAATCTATTGATAAACAAAACAGTAACTATTGCTATTGAAAAAGGAATCATTCGTTCGAAGTCTATTATCGTTGATGCCACTCATACTTTATCAAGATCTAATCCGTTTTTAGCCATTGATGTATTGAGAGAACGCTCCAAATTACTTCGAAAAACAATATACACCTTTGACGACCAATTTAAAGAACGTATGCCTCAAAAGAATACCGACAATGATTTAGAAAAGGAGCTGGTTTATTGTAAAGAATTAGAAAAACGTATCGAAAACGAGCCATCTATAAGTTCGATTCC
This sequence comes from Flavobacterium sp., assembly GCA_019105125.1. GTDB lineage: Bacteria > Bacteroidota > Bacteroidia > Flavobacteriales > Flavobacteriaceae > Flavobacterium. The sequence continues at coordinate 3,543 of JAHRWO010000092.1, read as the reverse complement.
TGCAGTGAAAGAGAAATTAAACCTGTTAAAGGAAACTGTGGAGGATACTCAAGAAAACCTAACTTTATCAAAAGATACTGATGCAAAAATAGGTCATAAATCTGCCGAGAGTTCCTTCTTTGGATACAAAACTCATTTGGCAATGACTGAAGAGCGCATCATTACTGCAGCCGTAGTAACATCGGGTGAAAAAGGTGATGGACCAGAATTGCCTAAGCTTTTAGAAATTAGTCAAGAAAATGGAATTGATGTAGATACCATTATTGGTGATGCTGCTTACTCTGGAAAAGAAAATCTTAAAATCACAAGCGAGCAAAATATTAAAGTAGTAGCAAAATTAAATCCATCAATAACACAAGGAAACAGAAAAGATGCCGATAAATTTGATTATAACAAAGATGCCGATAGGTTTGTTTGCCCAGCAGGACATTTGGCAATAAAAAAAGCACGTGGTGGAAGTAAAAATATTGGAACAAATCAAGTAGAAACTTACTATTTTGATGTCGAAAAATGTAAATCTTGCCCTTTAAAAAATGGTTGTTACAACGATGGAGCTAAAACTAAAACCTATTCAGTATCCATAAAATCTGAATTACATAAAGATCAAATGGCTTTTCAAGAAACAGAATATTACAAAGAAAACGCAAAACATCGATACAAGATAGAAGCCAAAAATAGCGAATTAAAAAATGTACATGGTTATGATAAAGCAATTTCATACGGCATTACCAATATGCAAATGCAAGGTGCAATAGCAATATTCACAGTAAACTTAAAAAGAATACTCAAATTAATGTAGAAAATGCAATCTTCTCAGGTATTTTGTAAAAACAAGCTGTAGTAAAAGCAAAAAAGACTTATACAACCTACAATAAAAAACAGTTGCAAAAACAAAAACGCTCATAACGGATGTTTAAAATCCTGTTACAAGCGTTTTTTATTGACTGAAAAACGATGCTAATCGAAATAGTCGATGTTTTTCAGTGCCCTCCATAATTCGGGACTTTTTTTTATAACTCTTTTGCTGTTTCTCCTACAGCCTGAATTGTAAAATCCAAATCTTCATAGGTTAAGGCATCGGTTATAAACCAAGTTTCATATGCCGAAGGGGCTATATACACACCGCGTTTTAACAAACCGTGGAAGAATTTTTTGAAGGTATCATTATCTCCATTTTTAGCTGTTGCAAAATCATAGACTGGATTTGCATCAAAATGAACCGAGATCATAGAACCTACTCTATTCGTTGTAAACACAACATTAGCTTCGGTTAAAACTCTTTGAATTCCTTTCTCTAGGTAGGCTGTCTTTTCATCTAAGCGCGTAAAGATTTCATTATCAGCGTTCAAAGATTTAAGCATTTCAAGTCCAGCCGCCATTGCCAATGGATTTCCAGACAAAGTACCTGCTTGATAAACTGGTCCTAATGGTGCTAAATAATTCATAATTTCTTCTCTTGCAGCAAAAGCGCCTACAGGAAGACCTCCACCGATTACTTTTCCAAAACACACAATATCGGCCTGAATACCGAATAATTCTTGAGCACCCCCTTTTGCTAATCGGAAGCCCGTCATCACCTCATCAAAAATCAACAGTGTTTCATTTTCGGTACATACCTGTCTTAATGCTTTTAAAAACCCTTTTACAGGAGGAATACAACCCATATTCCCTGCTACTGGTTCAATAATAACGGCCGCTATTTGTCCTTTATTTGCTTCAAAAAGAGCCTTAACATTATCAATATCATTGTAAGCAGCCAACAAAGTATCTTTAGCTGTACCTTCAGTTACGCCAGGAGAATTTGGCACACCAAACGTACTTAAACCACTTCCTGCGGCAATTAAAAACGAATCCGAATGACCGTGGTAGCACCCAGAAAATTTAATGATTTTATCTCGTTTAGTAAATCCTCTAGCCAAACGAATGGCGCTCATACAAGCTTCTGTACCCGAATTTACAAAACGGATTTTATCAATATTAGGAACCATTGCTACAGCTAATTGAGCAATTTGAGTTTCTAATTCTGTTGGCATACCAAAGGAAGTTCCTTTTTTTGCTTTTTCTACAACAGCATTTACCACAGGCTCGTAGGCGTGACCTAGAATCATAGGTCCCCAAGAATTGATGTAATCGATTAATCGGTTTCCATCTTCATCATATAAATAGGCTCCTTTAGCTTCTTTTACAAAAATAGGAGTACCTCCTACTCCTTTAAATGCTCTAACAGGTGAATTAACACCTCCTGGAATTACCTTATTTGCCTCAACAAATAATTCACTACTTCTTTTATATAACATTACTTTATTTTGATTTGTTGCCCTATAGAAATGGCATTATCTGACATATTATTTAACTTTTTTAAGTCTTCAACTGTAAGATTGAATCTTTTGGATAGAGAATACAAAGTATCCCCTTGTTGAATCGTGTAGTAATCACTACCTTGAGCTAAAACAACCTCTTTTTTTGTAGGCATGAAATTTCGGCTCAACACTTCATTATCATATTTATACAATTCAAAACGTTCAATTAAACTGATTAATTTGTCAGGATATTTTACGTCTGTAGCATAGCCTGCAGCTTTTAAGCCTTTGGCCCAAGCCTCATAATCGCCTTTATCCAATTTGAATAAATTAGAATATCTCGATCTAGAAGTTAAAAAAATCGAATGGTCTCTATACGACTCAGATGGGTGTTCGTATTTTCTAAAACATTCTTGTTCGGCATCATCATCATGTCTTACACTTTCTCCTGTCCAACCGGTGTGACATTTGATACCAAAGTGATTATTTGCGGTTTGTGCTAATTTACCTTTCCCAGCACCCGATTCTAAAATTCCCTGTGCTAGTGTGATACTAGCAGGAATTCCATGGGTTTTCATGTTATTTTTGGCAATTTCTTTAAAGTTCTCTACATAAATTTGAATTTCCTCTGCATAAGTTTTTACTTTAGAAGTTGCCTCTAGATTAACGGCATCCGCGTTTTGATTCGCACTAGTTTTCTTAGCATGTGAAATTGGTTGTTTTTTGTGTTCGACTTTGTGTTTACCTGAAGTTCTAACTACTGATTTTGAACCTGAACAACTTACCACAAATAGTGCTAACAAAAAAACGGCAATTCTAATTTTCATCATATTGAATTAATTCTCTATTCTTATTTCTTAAAGCAAAATTCATGCCTTTTATTCCTTGCAAACCTCCTGTATGTATCATCAAAATTTTTGAGTTGGGCAAAAAATAACCTTTATTGATTAAATCCATCACCCCAAAAACCATTTTCCCTGTATAAACAGGATCTAACGGAATACTGTTATGGTTGTAAAACAAATTTAAAAACGAAACCAACTCATCATTAATTTTTCCATAGCCTCCAAAATGATAATCTTCGATTATATTCCAATTGGTTTTATTTACAAAATTACGAATTACATCAGACAAAAAAGCACCTTTTAACGAAGAAAATCCAATAATTTGTTGTTTTTCTATAGAAGAATTGATTATTCCCGAAATCGTACCTCCAGTTCCCACGGCGCAAGTAATATGTGTA
>JAHRWO010000063.1 GCA_019105125.1 Flavobacterium sp. | reverse complement strand
CGTTATGTAAACAACAATCCAGACCAGTTCAGAAGTGCAAGAGAAGTAGATATGCCATTTGAACCTACAGAAGCAGATCAAAGAATTCTTGCAGATACAACCCATTTCCGAGTTTTTGAATTAGAAGGCGGAATGAGTAGTGCGAGAACCTCATTTTTCCATAAATCGATTGGAGGTTATCATGCCGCGAAACCAAGAAGAATGCAACAATTATTCGACTACCAAATCGCTAAAAATAACGTTCGTGTGCTAAACATGTTAAACGTAAAATACGTTATCCAATCCGATGAAAACGGACAAAAATTAGCTTTAGCAAATCCAGCTGCAAATGGAAATGCTTGGTTTGTAGAGAAAATTAAGTTTGTGAATTCTGCCAATGAAGAAATGAAAGCATTGGATAGTTTGGATAATAAGAATGAAGTGGTAATTGCAAATAAATTTAAAAGTTTAGTGTCCATTCCTCTAAATTATACTAAAGATTCATTAGCTTCAATTCAATTAGTTTCTTACAAACCAAATCAATTAAAATACGTTTCAAATAATAGTAATGATGGTTTTGCTGTTTTCTCTGAAATGTATTATCAAAACGGTTGGAAAGCTACAATTGATGGAAAAGAAGCTCAAATTTTAAATGTAAACTACGTTTTAAGAGGTTTAAAAGTCCCATCAGGAAAACACACTATCGAATTCAAATTTGAACCTCAAGTGGTAAAAACAGGTAGCACCATCGCATTAATGAGTTCAATCGGAATGATTTTATTGATTGGAGCAGGTGTTTATTTGGAGAATAAGAAAAAGAAATCAGCACAATAAACGTTAAACTTGCAACCAACCAAAAAAATACTCATTATATCGTATTACTGGCCACCAGCAGGAGGTCCAGGGGTACAGCGTTGGTTGAAATTTGTCAAATATTTACCCGATTTTAATATCGAACCTCACGTTTATATTCCAGAAAATCCGACGTATCCTTTGCTAGATGAGAAATTATTGAGTGAAGTTTCGGATAAAGCCGTAATCATCAAACAACCGATTTTTGAACCTTACGGATTGGCATCAATTTTTTCGAAAAATAAGACTAAAAAAATTAGTTCCGGAATTATTCCAAATCAAAAAAAGCAATCGTTTATAGAAAAAGCAATGCTTTGGATTCGTGGCAACGTTTTTATTCCAGATGCTAGAGTATTTTGGGTAAAACCTTCGGTTAAGTTTTTGAAACAATATCTTCAAGAAAATCAAATCGATACTATAATTACAACTGGTCCGCCACATAGTTTGCATTTGATTGGTTTGCAATTAAAAAAAGAGCTAAACATCACTTGGTTGGCCGATTTTCGTGATCCTTGGACAACCATTGGTTACCACAAACAATTAAAATTGAGTTTGTGGGCAGCGAGAAAACACAAAAATTTGGAAAAAGAAGTCATGAATACTTGTGACCAACTTTTAGTAACGTCTCCTACCACAAAAACAGAATTTGAAGCGATTACAACAAAACCAATCGAAGTGATTACTAATGGTTATGACGTGGAAAAAGTAAATAAAAAACCTTTAGACGAAAAATTTACTTTGGCTCACATTGGTTCGTTTTTATCGGCTAGAAATCCAAGAATTTTGTGGAAAGCTTTGAAAGAATTGACCAAAGAAAATCCAGAATTTAAGAATCATTTTCAATTAAAATTGATTGGAGCGGTGAGTGCTGAGGTAATTCAAGCTATAAATGAATTCAAGTTGGAAAAATACGTGAATCATTTAGGTTATTTACCACATAATGAAGCGATAATAGAACAAAGAAGTTCGCAAGTGTTATTGCTTATCGAAATTGATTCCGAAGAAACCAAATGCATTATTCCTGGAAAATTATTCGAATATATGGTTTCAGAGCGACCAATTATCGCTATTGGACCAGAAAATGCTGATTTTGCTCAAATCATAAAAGAAACCAATACGGGAACTTTTTTCAAATATGACGAATTAGAAGATTTAAAAGAGCAAATTCTGACTTGTTTCGAGCAGTTTCAACAAAACAATTTAAAAGTATATACTGTTGGTTTACAACAATACAGCAGAAAATCATTGACAGAAAAGTTAACCAAACTTCTAACTTCTAACTTCTAAATTCATACTTCAAACATGGGAATTGTCATCAAACAATCGATTAAAAACACCATCATTACCTACATTGGTTTTGGAATTGGTGCGATTAATACATTGTTTATGTACGGACAATTTCTGGGTGATACTTTTTATGGTTTGGTCGGATTTATTTTGTCCGCTGCCAATATTATGATGCCTTTGATGGCGTTTGGAGTTCATAATACCTTGGTAAAATTCTATAACGAATACGAAACGGAAGAGAAAAAATCACAATTTCTAACATTTGTTTTGGTTTTGCCTTTATTGATTGTACTTCCTATAAGTTTAATTGGTTATTTAGGCTATCATCAAATTGCCGAATTATTATCGAAGAAAAACCCAATTGTTTACGATTATGTGTGGCAAATTCCAGTAATCGGGCTTTGTATGGGGTATTTTGAGATTTTTTATGCTTGGGTAAAAGTACATTTGCAATCGGTTTATGGAAGTTTTGTGAAAGAAGTGTTACTTCGGATTCTGATTTCCATCTTCTTATTCGCGGTTCATTTTGACGTGATTTCGCCACAACAATTCGTTTTTGCCTTGATGGGAATTTACTTTTTATCGCTTTTAACCATGTTTTTTTACGCGATGAAAGTGAAATTACCGCATCTAAAATTGGTTTTCCCAGACAATTACAAGGCAATTCTAACCTATTGTTTTTTTATTATCTTGTCAGGAAGTGTTGCTAATATGTTATTAGATGTCGATAAATTCATGCTGAATTTTTACATTAATATCGATAATATCGCTTTTTATTCGGTTGCTATTTTTATTGCTACTGTCATTGCGGTGCCAAGTCGTGCTATGCATCAAATTACATATCCTATTACGGCTAAATTGATGAGCGAAAACAAGCATGAGGAATTAAATGAGTTATACAAAAAGTCTTCGATTACGCTTCAGGTTATTGGTGGTTTGATTTTAGTTGGCATTTTAGTCAATATCAATCAATTATATACGGTTTTACCTAAAGGTTATAGCGAAGGAATAGCTGTCGTTTTCTTAATCGGAATTTCCAAGTATTTTGATTTGATTTTGGG
>JAHRWO010000394.1 GCA_019105125.1 Flavobacterium sp. | reverse complement strand
GGTTTAGCGCACTTCATGGAGCACATGTGTTTTAATGGAACAAAACGATTTCCAAAAAATGAATTGGTAAATTATCTTCAAAGTATTGGAGTAAAATTCGGCCAACACTTAAATGCTTACACGAGTTTTGATGAAACGGTTTACTTTTTACCAATTCCCTCAGACGATAAAGAAAAAGTAGAAAAAGGATTTCAGATTTTGGAAGATTGGGCATTCAATACTACTTTAACCCCAGAAGAAATCGATAAAGAAAGAGGTGTTGTTTTAGAAGAATATCGCTTAGGTTTAGGTGCTGATAAAAGAATGATGGGACGTTTTATGCCAAAAATGATGTACAATTCGTTATACGCAAAACGTCTTCCTATTGGTCAAAAAGAAATTTTAGAAAACTTCACGTATGATAAATTAACGAGTTTTTATAAAGATTGGTATCGTCCAAATTTAATGGCAGTAATTGTTGTTGGAGATATCGATGTTGCCGAAATGGAGCAAAAAATTATCGCTCATTTTGGAAAATATAAAAACCCAAAGAAACAAAAAGAAAGAAAATTTTATGATGTTCCAAATCACAAAGAAACCTTTGTGGCTGTAGAATCTGATAAAGAAGCGGCATTTGCACAAGTACAGCTTTTGTATAAAGATTACGAGGAACCAAAAGATATAAAAACCCTTCGCGATTTTAAAGAATACCTTGCAAAAGGACTTTTCTCTACGATGTTAAATAACCGTTTAGAAGAGTTGCAAAACAGTCCGAATCCGCCTTTTAATTTTGGTTATTCTTATCATGGTGGTACTTGGGCAAGAACTAAGGAAGCATTTCAATCTTTTGCAATGGTAGCGCAAGACAAGCAATTAGAAGCTTTAAAAGTTTTAGTTACTGAGAATGAAAGAGTGAAGCAATTTGGTTTTACACAATCTGAATTGGATCGTGCTAAGGCAGAATTTTTATCACAAATTGAAAGACAATATAATGAAAGAGAAAAAAATGAATCAGAAAATTTTGTTTCTGAATATCAATCTCATTTCTTAGAGAAAGAACCAATTCCAAGTATTGAATGGACGTTTGATGTCTTTAAAAAGATGTTGCCAACCATTTCTGTTGAAGACACAAACGGTTTAATTGCTAAATATTTGAAAGAAGATAATAGAGTAGTTATTTTAACTGGTCCAGAAAAAGAAGGATTGGTTAAACCAACGGAGCAAGAAGTTTTAAATTCATTAACTGTAAACAAAAATGAATTAACTGCTTATAAAGAAACAAAAGTTTCGGAAAGTTTATTAAGAAATCCGGTTAAAGAAGGAAGCGTAGTTTCAAAAGAGACAAATTCAAAATTAGGGACTACTACTTTAAAACTTTCAAACGGAGCCACAGTAGTTTACAAGAAAACCGATTTTAAAAACGACCAAGTTATGTTTGAAGCGGTAAGTTTTGGTGGTTCTAATTTGTTCTCAAATGATGAAATGAACAAAGTTTCATTAGCAATGAGCGGTTTGTCGGAAGCAGGTTTTTCTGGTATGTCTAAAAATGATATCAATAAATTTATGACGGGTAAAATTGCCAGAGTCAATCCATACGTTTCTGGAATTTATGAAGGTTTAAATGGTTCTTCAACACCAAAAGATTTAGAATATTTATTCCAAATGACATACGCATATTTCACGGATTTGAATTTTGATAAAGATGCTTTTACAGGATTTATTACAAAACAAAAAGGTTTCATGGCTAATATGATGTCACAACCTGCTACTTATTTTTCAAACGAGTTTTATTCTTATTTGAACAAAGAGAATCCAAGATACAAAGGATTTCCAAAAGAAGAGGATTTTGACAAAGCAGATTACGAATTAGCTTATAAAAAATACAAAGAACGTTTTGCAAATGCAGCTGATTTTAATTTCTACTTTGTTGGGAATTTTGATGAAACACAATTAGAAGCGTTTGCTGCGAAATATATTGCATCATTACCTGCAGATAAAAACACGAAAGAAACTGCTAAAGATTTAGGATACCGAATGCTTTCTGGTTCTCATAAAAAAGTGGTAAATAAAGGAAAAGATCCAAAAAGTACTGTAAACATCATGATTTATGGTGATACAAAATACGATGCTAAAGAAGCTTTTGCATTTAGAGCATTAGGTGAAGTGTTGACTATTAAGTTGGTAGAGGAATTAAGAGAAAATGAAAGTGGTGTATATGGAGTAGGAGCAAGAGGAAGCATGAATAAAGTACCTTACGGAAGTTATAATTTCTCAATTTCTTTCCCATGCGGACCAGAAAATGCAGAAAAACTTACAGAATCTGCTTTAAGAGAATTAAACAAAATGGTTACAAATGGTCCAGAACAAAAAGATTTGGATAAATTCAAAGAATCTTCAAGATTAGAATACAAAGAAAGTTTAAAAGATAACCGCTACTGGATGTCAGTTTTAAAACGTCAATATACGGATGGTGTTAATCCAGAAGAAGTATTTGAATTTGAAGCTAAATTGAATGCATTAACCGTTAAAGAACTTCAAGATGTGGCTAAGAAATATTTAGCTAAAGATAAAGTAATTGGTATGTTAATGCCAGAAGAATCTAAATAGTTATAAAAACTGAAAATCCCGCAATTGTAATGATTGCGGGATTTTTTTTATTTATAACAAACTGGAATAATTTCTCCTTTTGCTAAACAATATTTTTCAACTAATTCGGGAGCTATTGTTCTGGTGTAGTCTACTTCATCTACTTTAAAACCAATACTTCTTAGTTTGTCAAAGTAATCTCTACCATAAACTCTCACGTGGTCATATTGTCCGAAGATTTTAGCTCTTTCCTTTGGGTCAGTAATAGAATCATCTGTAAAAGTAGTCGCTCTTGATAAGTCTTGAGGGATTTGAAAGATTCCCATTCCGCCTGGTTTTAAAACGCGATATAATTCTTGCATCGCTTTAGTGTCATCAGGAATGTGTTCCAAAACGTGATTACACAAAATAATGTCATATGAATTATCTTCAAATGTTAAATTACATATATCTGCTTTTACATCGGCTAAAGGTGAAAACAAATCGGTAGTCGTGTAATCTAAATTCGATTGTTTTTTAAAACGTTTGTAAAATTCTTGCTCAGGAGCAAAGTGTAATACTTTTTTTGGAGCCGTAAAAAAATCCGTTTCGTTTTGTAAATATAACCACAACAAACGATGTCTTTCTAAAGAAAGTGTGCTTGGTGACAACACGTTGTTTCGTTGTGTTCCATATCCATAAGGTAAAAACATACGAAAGCTTTTTCCATCAATAGGATCGGTAAAACGACTTCCCTTTAATAAAAAAGCTAAAATTGGACGTACTACAATGCTCAAACGAATCAATATCGGGCGAGGAATAGTATTTAGTATAAGTTTGAATAATTTTTTCATTACAGCACTAAAGGTTTTTGTCTTAATCCATCTTCTTCATTGCTAACAATTCCTAATGCTTCATAGATGTAAGCAAAAGTGGATAACAATTCAGGTTTTCCGTCAACGATTGCAACATCGTGTTCGAAATGTGCACTTGGTTTTCCGTCAGCAGTAGTAATTGTCCAACCGTCTTTATGTTGTTTGATGTTTTTGGTTCCCATATTAATCATTGGTTCGATAGCAATTACCATTCCGTTGACTAATTTTTTTCCGCGACCACGTTTTCCGTAATTTGGAACTTCTGGATCTTCGTGCATTTTTCTTCCTAAACCATGTCCACATAATTCACGAACTACACCATATCCATGTTTTTCACAATATTGTTGAATAGCATATCCAATGTCTTCCACACGATTCCCAACTTTAGTTTCGCGAATTCCAACGTAAAGGGATTCTTTAGTAACTTGTAATAATTTTTTTGTTTCTGG
>JAHRWO010000294.1 GCA_019105125.1 Flavobacterium sp. | reverse complement strand
GAGTCTTTGTATCCAAATTTGCAGTTTGAATCAAAAAATATTTTCCCTTTACCATTTAAAAGTAAAGGTTGATTTGTTATAGGATTTCCAGTAACATTTTGACAATCTGACAAAAAGCTATATTTCCAAATTTTGTACTTTACAAAAAGAATATTTTTAATGCTACTCAGTAAGCCCATCTAAAACTTATTTAAAACGGTTATAATATGTTGGATTTCGGAAGCTTTTAAACCCGAATTCAATGGAATACTCAAAACCTCATCATGAATTTTCTCTGTAATTGGAAACGACAATTGATTCCAATTCGGGAAAGCATTTTGCTTGTGAGGTGGAATAGGATAATGTATCATAGTTTCAATTGCGTTTTCTTTCAAATAGTTTTGTAAATCTATTCGGTTGGAAGTTCGAATAATAAACAAATGAAAAACATGATTTTGAGATAAATCCCAATTTGGAAGTATGATTTTATCATTTTTAATTTCTGAAAGATAACGTTTCGCCGTTCTTCTTCGAAATTCATTTTCAGAATCCAATTGCTTTAATTTGATATTTAAAAAGGCCGCTTGTAATTCATCTAATCTCGAGTTTACTCCAATTATTTCATTTTCATATTTCACCTTCGAACCATAATTTCGAATGGAAAAAAGTATATCTGCAAGTTCGTCATCATTCGTTGTAATAGCACCTCCATCACCTAAAGCGCCTAAATTTTTACCCGGATAAAAACTAAACGCTGCAGCATTTGATAAATTTCCTGCTCTTTCATTTTCAGAAAATTGACTTCCATGTGCTTGCGCTGCATCTTCAATAACTAATAATTTATACTTCTGTGCTATTTCATTTATCGCTTTCATTTCGCACAATTGACCGTACAGATGAACAGGTAAAATGGCTTTAGTTTTGGAAGTTATTTTGGCTTCAATCTCTTCTGGATTGATATTGTACGTTTCCAATCGAGGTTCCACTAAAACAGGAATTAAGTCGGCTTGTAAAACGGCAAGAATGCTAGCAATATAAGTGTTGGCTGGAACGATTACTTCATCTCCTTTTTGCAGTTTTCCTAATTGAATGTAGGCTTTAAAAATCAAAACTAAAGCATCTAAACCATTTCCTACTCCAATACAATATCTTGTTCCGCAATATGCTGCAAAATCGGTTTCAAATTGCTTGACTTCATTTCCTAAAATATACCAACCGCCCTCTAAAAATTGCTTCATTTTTTCTTGAAAAGCAACTTCAAAAGGTTGGTTTATTTTTTTTAAATTTAGAAAATGTATCATATTTTTAGACTATAATGATCGTTTGTAAACACGTCGCAACCCAATTCAATTTTTTGATTTAAAAGTCCTTCATTATGAAGAACAGTTCCCATATCAAAAAAGAAATAATCTTGATTTTTATACTTTTCAATTAAACTTATAAATAAAAAATCCAATGCTCTTAATTTTTCACCCACTTTTGTTATGGCACCATATTGCGACTTTACAACTTTATCGTTTTTAAAGATGGTTATACCAGCTACGATTTCACCCTCAAAATAAGCAGAATATTGGATAATATTCGTTGAGAATTTTTCTTTTAAATAGAGAATTTCATCTAATGTATGCACGGGTTTTGTATCATATTTTTCGAATAATCTTGGAGTTAAAACTTGACTCCAGAAAGGATTAAAATCAAATTCTTCGACTAGATCGAGTTTGGTTTGTACTTTCTTAAAATGCTTGAGTTTACTTTTAGAAAGTTTCCAATCTTTCCTTAAATCAATAGCCAAATTCATTTCCCGATTTTCAATTGTTGCCCCTTTTTGAAATAAAAAATAATCTAATTCTGCTGCATTTGATTTATGGTAAAATATTGGAATTGATTTAATAAAGATAGTTGTAAACAAAGCCTCTTTAAGAAAAACTAGAATAGAATCTATTATGTTGGAAGTATTTATTGGATTGTGATTTTTTTCAAAAACAATTCCACCGTAAGTCAATCCTTGATGAGAATAAAGAATATTTCCTACCCTATTGGCTGGCAAAATCGCTTTTAATTTATTTTTCTCATCAAATACCATTAACGAAAAATCGTCAAATCTATCTTGATGATATTCCATAAAATCTCTGTGAAATAAAAAAGTAGCATTCTTTGCATTTGCTACAAATTCATTCCACATGAAATAATTTTCGGGTTTATATTTTTGAACGAAATAGTTTTTCAAGAATCAATTTTTAAAGCCGAAATTTAGTAATTTTAATTGGTTTTAACATGTTCCAGAGATTTTTTAAAAAAATTCTAGTAAATTTATAGCCTTATTTTCAGAAAATCAATATGTTGAGAAACTTACTGTCAATTCTTTTTATAATTCCACTACTACTACCTACTTTTATTAAAGCTCAGGATATTGAATTATTTACACAAATCAACGGCAGATATGATTTTACTTTTATAGGAAATACTCTAAATCCATCAGAAAACACAAATACTACCCCAACTTTTCTTTTTACCCAGTCCTCTGCAGAGCTAAATCTTTCCCCTAATGACAGAATCGAAAGAGCTTATTTATATTGGGCCGGGATTGGATCAGGTGATACAAACATAAAACTAAATGGAATCGACATCACACCAGACACTCTGAATAACATCGTAGGAACATTTAACAATTACTCGTATTTTAGTGCTTTTAAAGATATTACTTCACAAGTTCAAACTTCTGGAAATGGAACTTACACGGTGTCCGATTTTGATGTAAATAACCTAGTACCATTGTATGCCAGAAATGCCACTCAATTTGCAGGTTGGGCAATTTTAGTAATTTATGAAAACGCCAATTTAACGTTAAACCAAATTAATATTTATCAAGGATTAGAAGCTTTATCGCCAAATCCTTTTGTTAATCCTCCCATAACCGATAATTTATCTATTCCATTAAATAATTTATACCTAATTAGTAATACAGGAGCAAAAATTGGATTTATAGCATGGGAAGGCGATCGCTCAATCCAAGAAGGTGAAATACTTAGCTTTAGTGCAAATGGTACAACTAACACGTTAAGTAATCCATTAAATCCGAGCAATAATGCTTTTAATGGCACCAATACCGAGACCAACTCATCTAATTTATATAATATGGATTTAGATGTTTACTCCATTGAAAATTACATAGTTCCAGGAACTACAACAGCAACAGTTGCGCTTCAATCGGCACAAGATTATGTCATGCTTAATACAATTGTTACTAAACTTAATAGTCAACTTCCTGATGCTACCATTGCATTTGAAAATCCAAATTTAAGCTGCAATTCAAGAGAAATACCTATTAATTACACCGTATTCAATAACAATAGCACCGAAATTTTACAAGCTAATACCCCCATAACATTTTATGCGAACGACGAAGCTATTGCCACTACCTTTACACAAAATCCAATTGCAATTAATGATAGCGAAAGTGGAACGTATATTGTTACAATTCCAAGTACAATTCCATTGAACTTTATACTTAAGGCTGTAGTAGATGATACTGGAAATGGTACAGGAATCAGACCCGAATTAATCGAAATCAATAATACATTTGAATTAGATATAAGATTAATTATTCCACCAAGCTTTAACGCATTAGAAAATTTAACAACATGTAATTTAGGATTTAATAGAAGTGTTTTTGACTTTTCAAGCTATTCCACATTAGTTACAAATGAAACTAATGTCATAGTTTCTTTTCATGAAAGTTATGATGATGCTTTACAAAACAACAATCCTATATTAAACACCAATAATTTCGAAACAACAACCTCTCCAAAAGAAATTTTTGTTAGGCTTGACAATGGTTGTATTGTAATTACCTCATTTTTTCTATTCACTAAAAATTGTCCACCAATTATTTACAATGCTTTTTCACCCAATAACGATGGTCTGAATGATACATTTTTTATTGAAGGTTTGAAAAACATATTCCTCAATCACGAATTAAGTATTTACAATCGCTGGGGAAGACACTTATGGACGGGCAACAATAATAAAGACGATTGGAATGGTTATGTTGAAGATGGCTTTGGTAGCTCATTGGCACCAGCAGGAACATATTACTATATTCTTAACCTGAACGACCCAGATTATCCAAATCCAATAGCCGGATTTTTATACATGAGCAAATAGCTTTACTTAACAAAAAGTTAAAATTTCTTAAATACGTTTCTTTCAATTTAAAAATCAAAGATAATTTTTATCTTTAGCTTTTAGAAAACCCTATAAATATGAGATACTTATCGTTATTGTTAGTATTCTTGCTATCCCTAAATGGTAATGCGCAAGAGTACTTTCCAAAAAATGATGGCGTAAAACAAAGTTTTAAAAACTTTACTGCTTTTACAAACGCCACAATTTATGTATCAGCTACGCAAAAAATTGAAAAAGCAACGCTGTTAATTAAAGAAAACAAAATTGTAGAAGTGGGCACCAATGTTAGCATTCCAAAAGGAACTAATGTTATTGATGCTACTGGAAAAACAATTTATCCATCATTCGTTGAGTTGTATAGCGAATTTGGAATTAACAAACCAACTCCAAGACCTAGTGGCAATTTCACACCTCAGTATGATACCAATCGCGAAGGGTATTATTGGAATGACCACGTAAAACCAGAATACAATGCGTACGAAAACTTAAGCTATGACACCAAAACAGCGGGAAGTTTGAGAGAAGCTGGTTTTGGAACCATTTTAAGTCATCATAGTGATGGTGTTATCGCAGGAACTGGTTTACTTTGGACCTTAAACGATTTTGGTACTAATGCGGATAGAATGTTGAAAGATAAGGTATCCCAACATTTTACATTTAGCAGAAGTAGATTCACCAAACAAAGTTATCCTTCTTCTTTAATGGGAAGTATGGCATTAATTCGCCAAGTATACCACGATGCAAAATGGTACGCACAAGGAAATGCAAAAAACAAAGATCTATCATTAGAAGCATTTAATGCAAACAAATCCTTATTACAAATCTTCAATGCTGGCGATAAATTAAATGCATTAAGAGCTGACAAATTAGGTGATGAATTCGGAGTAAAATATCTAATTAAAGGGAGCGGAAACGAATTTGAGCGCATCGACGAAATCAAAAAAACGGGCGCTACTTTCATTATTCCATTAAATTTCCCTGATGCTTATGATGTTTCAGATCCATATTTAGCGCAACAAGTAAGCTTAAGCGATATGAAGTTCTGGAATCAAGCGCCTTTCAACTTGAAAATTTTAGCTGAAAATAATATCCCATTCGTGCTTTCTACGGCAGATTTAAAAGAAACGAAATCCTTTTTATCTAACTTAAGAAAAGCCGTAACCTATGGTTTACCAAAAGATAAAGCTTTATTAGCTCTAACAGAAACTCCAGCTAAATTGGTTAATCAATTTGACAAAGTAGGTTCCATTTCAAAAGGAAAATTAGCCAACTTCATCATTGTTTCTGGTGATCTTTTTGAAGATAAAAGCAATATTTTAGAGAACTGGGTTCAAGGAAATCGAAACATTATCGATAAAATCAATCCTACAGATATTAGAGGAACTTATGATTTAGTTTTTGACAACCATAAATTCGAATTAAAAATCGAAGGCGAAACTTCAAAATTTGAAGCAAAAGCAGTTAAAGACAGCATCAACTTTGGAACAAAAATCCAATTCAATGATCCTTGGGTAAATTTGGTAATCAAAAATCAAGATACTACAAAAGCAAATTTCGTGAGACTTTCTGGAACTTTCGTAAAAGATATGATGCAAGGAAAAGCCGTTTTAGAAAATGGAAACGAAACCTCT
>JAHRWO010000261.1 GCA_019105125.1 Flavobacterium sp. | reverse complement strand
CAAATGTTCAAGCTCGTGGACCTAAAGGTGGAGAATTACTTGAGAAAGAAGCTTTGAGAGTAATTTCAAAATTACCAAAAATCAAGCCAGGTTCGCAAAGAGGTAAACCTGTTAAGATTAAATTTAGTATTCCTTTTGTATTCAAATTACAATAATAACAAAATCCCAACTTTTTAGTTGGGATTTTTTTTGGCATATAAATTGTATAGGTTAATTAACAAATTGTTAACTATTAATCTATATATTATGAAAACAAATGTTGATTTCCCAAAAAGAGCAAAGAATAGTTTTATCTATTTTCAAGTTGGTTTAATTGCAACTATGCTAATGGTGCTTTTTATTCTTGAATTTAATTTTGAGAATAAAAATTATAAATCCAAACATAATCCTACCGATGAAATTCCTCAGGAAGTTGCATTTGTTTACAATCCAGCACCTGTAACGAAACCTCAAACTACGACAAAACCGTTAGTTGTAAAAGTTCCAAAAGTAGCACATGTTTTTAAAGCTACTAAAGAAGAACCCAAAAAAGAGGATGATAATACAAAAATGGCTAGTCAGGACAATCCTTCGGATAATCAAAACAATACAAATTCAAATCCAGTTGAAAGTCCTGGTGATACAGGAAAAGAAAAAAATCCTGAACCGCCATCAATTTTTACAGTTGAGCAATTACCAATGTTTCAAGCATGTAAAGGATTAAGTAGAGCAGAGCAAAAAGCTTGTTTTGATGAACAATTGGCTAAGGCAATTGTTAAACATTTAGTTTATCCTGAAGATGATTTGGAAGAAGGAAAACAAGGTGTTGCTCAGGTAGAGTTTATAATTGATGAAAATGGAGCGATTACAAATGTTGTTGCTTTAAACAATAAGAGAGCGACTTCAGATATGCAAAAGGCAGCTGAAAAAGCAGTTAAAAGAATTCCAAAATTAATTCCTGCAAAGCAAGGAGATAAACCGGTGAGAATCAAATATTCAATTCCGGTTGTGTTTAAAATTCGATAATAAAATAATATTGTGATAAAAAGTCCCATTTCGATGGGATTTTTTTATTTTTACACTTTATAATACGAAGTTAAAATGAACATCAAGCAATATTTAGATTCGACCTATCTTAAAACCGCGGCTCAAGCAAATATTTCAGAACAAGAAAATACTGAAATAGTAAAGAATTGTATTCAAGAAGCTATTGATAACAACTTTAAATTGATCATGATTCGTCCTGATAAAGTTACACTAGCCAAAAAAATGATTGATGAGGCGCATTCAAAAGTAACTATTGGAACCGTTATTGATTTTCCATTAGGCAACGGAACTTTAGAAGAGAAATTGGCTGAAGCTAAAGAAGCTATAGAAAACGGTGTTGATGATTTAGATTTCGTAGTAGATTATGAGGCTTTTAAAAGAGGCGAGGTTGAGGCTATAAAAGAGCAAGTTCTGGAAGGAACTAAGCTAGGCTTATCCCATCATAAAATCGTAAAATGGATTATTGAAGTCGCGGCTTTAGACAATCATCAAATCGTGCAATTATCTGCATTGATTAAAAATGTTGTGATTGCAAACTTCGATGAAAACGATTATGAAAAGGTTTTTGTAAAATCTTCAACCGGTTTTTATAAAACTCCTGAAGGTGTTCCAAATGGCGCCACAGTTTCTACGATAAAATTAATGCTTGAAAATTCTTGTCCATTACCGGTGAAAGCTGCTGGAGGAGTGCGCACGTATGAAGAAGCAGTCGAAATGATACAATTAGGCGTTAAACGTATAGGTACTTCCGCAGCAAAAGCTATTGCTAATGGTGAGATTTCAACCAGCGACTATTAAAAAAAATATCATGAAGAAGACTTTTAGTTTTGCATTGTTGGTTTTTAGTGGTCTTATTTTTGGACAAAATTCGGCAAACGAGCAATTTCCAAAATTTCCGGAATGTTTTGATGCATTAGGAAGCCAGCAAGAATCTTGTTTTTATAACACCTTGCAGAATTATTTTTACAATAATTTTAAAGTGCCGCAAGAACTTCAGGAAAAAAATTACAAAGGAACAGTAATTGCGGTTTTTGAAGTAGATACCGCTGGAACTTTTAAGGTTTTATATACCGATGCGGCTCATGAATCTTTGAAGAAAGAATCAAATCGTGTTTTTGAATCCTTGCCAAAAGTAACTCCAGCTACTTTTTCAGGAAGACCTACGTATGCAAAATTTTCAATCAAAATTAATATTCCTTTAGTTGCTCCAACTGCAAAAGAAGAAAACGAAGCAACTAAATATGCAAAAACAAATACCACACTAATTGACAATAAAAAAGAATTGTCTGAATATGATGATATAGTTTATAAACCATTCGAAAATCCACAATTTAAAAGCTCTGGAGTTGTGCCATTTTCACATCAAAATTATGGTGTTTTCGATGCTTTGTTAAATCAAGTAGGAAGCAATAACCATACGGCTTCAAAACCTTATTCGTATGATGAAGTAGCAAAATATTATGATTTTGAGACCGTGAACAAAGCTTTTTTAAAACAAAAAGAATCGTGGTGGGGTAGAAAATTATGGAACGAAAATTTAGTAGCAATTCAAGGGGAAGACTATTGGTTTACCTTAAATACAATTTTTGATTTTAGAGTTGGAAAAGAGACTAAAAGCAATCTCTCAAATACATTTGTAAATACTAGAGGGGTTATCGTAAATGGCGGTTTGGGTAAACAATTGACCTTTTCCACTTCAATTTATGAGAGTCAAGGCCGTTTTGCAGACTACTATAATGCTTATGCTGAAAGTATTCGACCTTCGGGAGGAAATCCAGCGATTATTCCGGGAATAGGAATTGCGAAACGTTTTAAAGAAGATGCTTACGATTTTCCATTAGCAGAAGCTAATATCAAATACAAACCGAATCAATTTATCGATCTTCAATTAGGGTATGGTAGAAATTTCTTAGGTGATGGTTACCGTTCTTTGTTGCATAGTGATGGTGTAAGTCCGTACCCATTTTTTAAAATTAATACAACGTTTTGGAAAATCAAATATACCAATACGTACATGTGGCTTAAAGATGTTCGTGATGCTGCTACAATAGACGGAACATACGGAACCAAATACATGGCAAGTCATTATTTGAGTTGGAATGTAACAAAAAAATGGAATTTAGGTTTCTTTGAAAATGTGGTTTGGACGAATACTAACGAAAGAGGTTTCGACATCAATTTCGTAAATCCATTAATTTTTTACAGAGCGGTTGAGTTTGGTTCATCTTCTAAAACGGGTAATGCTTTGTTAGGTTTGGCATCTAAATACAAATGGAACAATAGCATCAATTTTTATGGACAATTTTTAATTGACGAATTTGCCATTGGTGATGTTAGAGAAAACAATCAGAGTTGGAGAAATAAATTTGCTTACCAAATCGGAGTAAAATATTACGACGCTTTCAAAGTGAAAAATTTATTGCTTCAAGTGGAGTATAACCAAGTGCGTCCTTATGTGTATTCGCATAGTAATCCTATTACTAATTATGGTCACAATAATCAAAGTATGGGACACATGTGGGGAGCTAATTTTAGAGAATTTATTGCTATTGCTCGTTATTACAAAGGAAGATACTTTGCGGATGCTAAATTTATTTACGGCCAACGCGGATTTGATTTCAATAATGGAACAGATAACTTTAATTACGGAGGAAATATCTATTTAGACTATGATGAAAATCGTCCTTATGATACTGGAGTTTCCATTGCTCAAGGAAATAAAACAACCGTGATGATTGCTGATTTGCAAGTAGGTTATTTAGTGAATCCAGCACATAATTTAAAGGTGTTTGGAAATGTAATGTTCCGAAATTTTGATCCAACAGCGGTAACAGCTTCAACAGTTCAATCTAATACTACATGGTTTTCAATTGGACTAAGAAGTGATTTATTTAACTGGTATTTTGATTATTAGTAGATTTAACTAATTTCTGTAGTTTGTTAAAAGGAAATCAATAATCTTATTTGTATCTTTGCGCGCAATTTCAAAGCGAAAAACACAAAATTGGACACGAATACACAACCTCAAATTAAAAAATCTCTTTACAAAGACTTTGTAGAAATTACAAAGGCACGTTTATCTATTAGTGTAGTGGTTTCTACTATTGCAGGATATTTGTTGGGATTTAACGAGGAACAGCCTTTTCAATGGTTGGTTTTATTATTGTTGGTTGTTGGTGGTTATTGTATGGTGGGAGCTTCTAATGTTTTCAATCAAATCATAGAAATTGAATTAGACGCTAAAATGGATCGAACTAAAAATCGTCCATTACCATCGGGAAGTATCTCTAAACAAAAGGCATTTATTTTAGGTTGCGTTTTAACTGTTCTAGGGTTGATTATTTTATACAATGTAAATCCTAAAACCGCTATGTTTGGTGCTATTTCGATTTTCATGTATGTGAGTTTATACACTCCTTTAAAAACTGTAACGCCTCTTTCGGTATTTGTTGGAGCTTTTCCTGGAGCTATTCCGTTTATGTTAGGCTGGGTTGCAGCAACAGGTTATTTTGGAATTGAAGCAGGGACTTTGTTTATTATTCAATTTTTTTGGCAATTTCCGCATTTTTGGGCAATAGGCTGGTTTTTGTATGACGATTACAAAAAAGCAGGTTTTTTCATGTTACCAACAGGTGAACGCGATAAAAAAACGGCTCTTCAAACCATTTTATATACAATTTGGATGATTTTAGCTTCTGTAATCCCGGCTTTTGGATTTACAGGTAATTTGTTTTTGTCTAAAATTGCGGCTGTAATCGTTGTATTGTTAGGATTATGGATGTTGTTTTATGCGGTTCAATTACATAAAAAAATGGATGCCCAAGCGGCAAGAAAACTAATGATAGTAAGTGTTTCGTATATTTCATTGTTGCAAATAGTATACGTTATAGATAAATTTTTACGATAGTTATGGAAAATAGAATGACTTTGGAAGAAGAACAAGCTCGCAAAGGCAGAACCTACAAAATGCTACTTTGGTTTGGTATGATTAGCATCTGTATGATTTTTGCTGGACTAACAAGTGCTTATGTGGTAAGTAAGTCAAGACCGGATTGGTTAAAAGATTTTGTACTGCCCTCTGCATTCGTTATCAGTACGGTAGCTATGTTGGTGAGTAGTTTTACATTTTATTTAGCTTTACAAGCGACAAAAAAAGACAATAGAAATGGTGCTACTGCCTTTTTATTGATTACTTTAGCGCTTGGAATTGCATTTATAGTATTACAATTTAAAGGATTTGGGCAAGTTATTGAAAACGGCTATTTCTTTACAGGAAGTGAAAGTAATGTAACTACTTCGTTCTTGTATATTGCTGTTTTGGTTCATATTGCGCACCTTTTGGGAGGTATAATATCGCTTTTAGTGGTAATTTATAATCATTATAAACAAAAATACAATTCGGCTCAAACCCTTGGTATAGAGCTAAGTGCGATGTATTGGCACTTTATGGATTTTATTTGGGTTTATCTGTTTTTATTTTTCTATTTTTTCAAATAGAAAAAAAATAATAAATTTGGGAACTTTTTAACAATTAAAAAATTTATGGGAGCGACAGTTATTACAGACGAACACGCTTTAGACGGAGGTCCAGGACCATTAGGAGCAACCTATGGTAAAATGATGATGTGGTATTTCATCTTATCAGATGCATTAACTTTTTCTGGTTTCTTAGCTGCGTATGGTTTTTCAAGATTTAAGTTTATTGAAACTTGGCCTATCGCCGATGAGGTTTTTAACCACTTTCCATTTTTACACGGTGTAAATGCACCAATGTACTATGTAGCGTTAATGACTTTTATCTTAATTTTCTCTTCAGTTACAATGGTTTTAGCGGTTGATGCAGGTCATCACATGAAAAAAACTAAAGTAGCATTTTACATGTTTTTAACTATTATTGGTGGTTTTATCTTCTTAGGTTCTCAAGCTTGGGAATGGAAAAACTTCATTAAAGGTGAATATGGTGCAGTAGAAACTAATGGAGGTTCAATTTTACAGTTTGTTAAAAAACAAGAAGATGGAACTTACAAAAGAGTTGCTTTAGCTGACTTTGCTGCAACATTGCCAGAAGCAAGAGAGCAATTAGATAGAAATGATGGAGTTTGGTTCATGAGTGAAGCAACTTTACCAACATATTCAGTTAATGAGGTAGTTCAAGGTTTCAAAGCTGATGAATCGATTTTAGTTCGTTCTGAATTAATTAACGCTGAAAAACATAAAACAGTTTTATCAAGAGCAGAATCTTTAAAAAGATTAGAAGAAGCTAAATATGTTGTAGAAGGAGCTAACCTAGTTAGAAACGAATACGGTCATAAATTATTTGCAAACTTCTTCTTCTTTATTACTGGTTTCCACGGATTCCACGTATTCACTGGAGTATTGATTAATATCATCATTTTCTTTAATGTGTTATTAGGTACTTACGAGAAAAGAAAAAGTTACGAAATGGTTGAAAAAGTTGGATTGTACTGGCACTTTGTCGATTTAGTGTGGGTATTCGTATTTACTTTCTTCTATTTAGTATAATCATATAATAAAAGTATATCATG
>JAHRWO010000171.1 GCA_019105125.1 Flavobacterium sp. | reverse complement strand
TTACGACTCATACTCCAATCTAAAAACATTCTTGTTACAAAAATGGCAGTAATAACAGATGTTATAATACCAATTAATAGAGTAGTAGCAAAACCTTGAATTGGACCTGTTCCGAAAACTAATAAAATAATAGCAGTAATTGCTGTAGTAACGTTTGCATCAATAATAGATGACATAGCTCCTTTCCAAGTATATGAATAATCCGTTGCTTCTTGTAAAGACTTACCGTTAGCTAATTCTTCTTTTGCTCTTTCAAAGATAATTACATTAGCATCAACCGCCATACCAATTGTTAATACAATACCCGCTATACCTGGCAGTGTTAATACAGCACCAAAACTTGCTAATGTTCCAAAAATGAATAAAATATTTACTAACAAAGCTAAGTTAGCATAAAAACCAGCTTTACCATAGTAAACTACCATCCATAATAAAACTAAAGCAAAACCAATAACAAATGATATCATACCATTATCAATTGCTTCCTGACCTAAAGATGGACCTACAACTTCTGACTGAACAATTTCTGCAGCAGCTGGTAATTTACCTGCTCTTAAGATGTTGGCTAAGTCTTTTGTTTCTTCTATTGTGAAGTTTCCAGAAATCTCTGATTGACCTCCTGTGATTGCTCCTTTACTTACACCAGGCGCAGAATATACTACATTATCTAAAACAATGGCAATAGCATTTCCTTGTTGAGAAACCGCACCAGTAATTTGCTCCCATTTTTTTGCCCCATTTCCATTCATTTGCATTGATACAGCTGGCTTACCTAATTGATCGAAAGTATCTCTTGCATCAACAATTACACCGCCACTTAATGGTGCAACATTATTTCTAGTTCCTTTAAGTAGATATAATTCTGTTTGGTCTGGAGTTTTTTCATTAGTTTTTCCCCAAGCAATTTTTACATTAGAAAGATTCCCAGGAATTAATGACTTAACATCGTCTCTTTTAAAATAAGCATTAATTGTAGCAGTATCTTTGGTATAAAATACACCTACAAAAGGAGATCCTTGTGTACCTGGCGCTAACATTTTTCCAAGGAAAGGACTATTTAATGAAGCTGTTGAATCTGCTTTATCTGTCAACAATGAATCAATACCACTAGTTTTAATCGGAGCTTTAGTAGCTACTTTTTCAGTCTTTTTTAATAAATCGTCAACTGCCATTAAAAATTGACCTACTTCTTCTATTCTGTAAGTTTCCCAAAACTCTAATTGAGCAGTACTTTGCAATAATTTTTTTATACGATCTACATCTTTAGCACCAGGCAATTCTACTAAAATTCTACCTGAATTTCCTAATAATTGAATGTTAGGCTGAGTAACTCCAAATTTATCGATACGTTCTCTTAAAACCTTGAATGCACTTTCAACAGATTCTTGAACTTTTAGTTTTATAATTGGTTCAACTTGACTATTAGTCATGTCAAACTTGATAACTTCATCTAAATTTCTATTACCAAAGATATCAGCAGCAGCTAGCTTTACATTTGCTTTATTTGCAGCTTCAAAAAACGCATCAATATAATCTTGATTACCTTTTTGATTTGCCTTTGCATCTGCTAAAGCTTTAATAAAAGCTGGATTTTTTGAATCGTTAGCTAATCCACTTAAAACATCTTTAACTGAGATTTGAAGAATAACGTTTAATCCTCCTTCTAAGTCAAGACCTTTGTTGATTTGGTTATTAGTAACTTCTTTGTAAGTATGACCTAAGTATACTTCTTCTTTACCGATAGAATCTAAATAGCGTAATTCTTTAGCTGTATCTCCTTTTGCAAATGCTTTTGCATCAGAAACAATACTATTCGCTACGAAAGTAAAAGAAAGCTGGTACACACATACCAAAGCAAAGATAATTGCGAAAAATTTAATAAGTCCTCTATTCTGCATTATTCTAAAATTTATTTATTCTATTTTATAAAAACGGACAAATATATAATTTACAATAGGATTTAGCAATTTTATTTTCGATTAAAGCAACCTTTTTACCCAAGTTTCACCACAAAAACACATTATTCCTTAAAAATGAAAGACTTACATCTAAAAAAAGTATTTCACAATACAAAAAATATTGTTGAAAACTCGATGATCTTCAGCTAAAAACTACATTTTTAGACTTTTTATAAAATAACAATAACAAAAAAAAACTGCCAATTTCTTGACAGTTTTTCAATTTTATTTTGAGTAAAATTACAATACTGATTTCAAATCGGCATTCATGTTACGAACTGCATCTGCACTCTTCGCAAACAATGCTTTTTCAGCATCATTTAATTGTAGGTCAACGATTTTCTCAACTCCATTTTTACCAATAATACATGGAACTCCCATACAAATATCTTCTTGTCCGTACTCACCTTCTAAGAATACTGAACATGGAATCATACGTTTTTGATCGTTTAAAATACTATCTACTAAATAAGCCACAGAAGCTCCCGGAGCATACCAAGCAGAAGTTCCTAATAAACCTGTTAAAGTAGCACCACCTACCATAGTATCAGCAGCAACTTTATCTAACTCAGCTTGAGATAAGAAATTAGAAACTGGAACGCCATTGTAAGATGCTAAACGCGTTAATGGAATCATAGTAGTATCACCGTGACCTCCGATTACCATACCTTGAACATCATTTGCTGGTTTATCCAATGCTTTTGATAAATAGTATTTAAAACGAGAACTATCTAAAGCACCACCCATTCCAATCACTCTATTTTTAGGTAATCCAGTAGCTTTTAATGTTAAGTAGGCCATTGTATCCATTGGATTAGACACTACAACAATAATTGCATTTGGAGAATGAGTTAATACGTTATCAGCTACCGATTTAACGATTCCTGCATTGATTCCGATTAATTCTTCACGAGTCATTCCTG
>JAHRWO010000152.1 GCA_019105125.1 Flavobacterium sp. | reverse complement strand
GTAGGAGATTCCTACTTTGGCGGAATGACAAATTCAAGGGCAAGTTCAAAAAACAACTTGAAACTTGAAACTTGAAACGAAAATTTTAAACCATATAATCTACCTGGATAACGTTTAAAAGTAAATAAAAGATTTTTGAGATTTCTTCCATCTGTGTTCCTAAAAAATCAAGGGCAAGGACAAGGACAGGGACAACTTCAAACTTGAAACTTGAAACTAAACCCTAGGTGCCTTCCAAAACAACGAAAACCACCCCACAACTCTCCCCATAGTCTCCGTAAAAGCCTCTTTTCTTTTAGAAGTTGTAATAACATTAGTGGCACGAATAGCTGTTAACAACAAAGTAATCGCATGCCATTTGAATCGTGCCGATAAAGAAGGGTTCGGATTTTTAACCCGCCATACATACCAACCATTACGAACCACCATTTTGCCATAAGCGTATTGGTTCGGGCGACCTGCCGCATCGTGGTGATGTTCTAATTGGGCTGCCGTATTCAAATACAAGGGGCCTACTTTGGAAACCCGCAACGTAAAATCCGCATCTTCATACAAACCGTAACCTTCAAAATAAGTGGAAAACTGAAATTGCTCAAAAACGGTTTTTCGAAAAGAAGAAACTCCTCCCATTAACTGTTCCACCCGATACGTCTTTCCAGAAGGAGGTAAAAACCCCACACTGCGACCATGAGAAAAAGCGGGCGAACAGCCAGGTGGAACATCACTATCTAAGCCCAACTTTTTTCGCCAAACAAAACGAGAGCTCTCTTTTCGTTTCCAACCATCGTAATAAAACTCGTTAACTCTAGCTACATAATTAACTCCTACCTGCTGCCATATAACTTCATTGGTTATATAGCCTCCAACACCTAAAGCTTCTGGATAGTCTTGATAGGTTCGAATGATAACTTCAAAATAAGTAGGCGCTAAAACCGTATCATCATCTAAAAAACAAACTACTTCACTATCTTCAGAAACCCTTGCTAGACCATAATTGCGTTGTTTCGTTAACCCTCTTTCATTTTCTGCAACTTTAAAATACTTCAAATTAGGAAAAGAATGTTGAGTCAGCATTGCTTCAGTAAAATCATCAGGCGAACCATCTACAATCAAAAACGCATCAGGATATAGGGTTTGTAACTTTACGGATTGAAGTAAAGTAAACAAAGCCTGAGGACGCTTGTATGTGCAAATGATTAAACTAAATTTCATACCTGCTTTCTAAAATTTTGGCCCATTTCATACTCATTTGCCATTGTTTTTGAAACATTTTATAATAAGCGAATGGATTTTTAATGGATTGTACTTTATAATATTTGAAAAACAAAATAGTCTTGTAGCCATACAATTGTTGCTTGGTTTTGTGCATCAATAAAAACAACATTACGGTGGGCGAAGGTTTCGGAGCTATGGTTTCGGAATGCCATTCTAAAATTGGCTTGGTACGAAACCCGCCCATTGGGGCCTTCAAATGTAAAATACTGGGTTCGGGTAAATAAATAACATCATATCCTTGATTGCGAATTTGCATGCCAAAATCAGTATCCTCACCAAAACCAAATTCATAAACCTCGTTAAACTTCAAATCTTTTACAACAGAACTTTGCACAACACTACAACCAGAGCCAAACGCAGACCATTGGGTAATTGTTTTCATTGTTTTAATGTCGTTTACACGTAAACAACTCAAACTAAAAACTTCACTTTTTAATTGAACGGAACAGGTTAGCGTTTCTTTTAGTAACTCTTCGCCAAATCTTATATCGTCATCCGCAAAAAAACACCATTTACTCTCTAACAAATCTAATGCTTTATTTCTAGCTTGACATGCACCCGTTTGATAGGTAAAAACGTGTTTAATTTGAAAGGGCCATTGTTCAGTAGTTAGATAATCCAATTCTGAATTACTATCCGAATTGGGATTTTGCTCTACAATTATAACATTTTTAGGCAAATGCGTTTGCACACTTAAATCCTTTAAAACATCATACAAATATTTTTTTCTTCCAATTGTTGGGATAATTACATCGATGGTTTCCAATTCCCAATCGATTGTCTTTTGTGGTTGTTCAAAAACAATTGTTTTATTATGATGCTTGAATCGACTTTGAAAAAGGGATAAAAACCATGATAAAAAACAAAATCGCTTTTCAAAAATGAAAAAACAAAATAACAAAAAGTGTTTCCATACCCACTTGTATTGTTGTGCAACAAAAGAGAACAATTCCTTTGACGTAGCCTTGGGATAGACTATTTGAAATTTGGAATCCACTAACAGCATGGGTTCTGAATAACAAAATAGACCTAAGGGTTGATGTAATTTCGCAACAGTATTTAAAACATAATCTAAGTTTTTACTAATTCCCCAATAGGATTTAGATAGTAAAAGAATTGTACTAGATTGCATTACCCCCACCACACTACTCATTTGCCATGTTGGATAGCAAACTTGTTTATTAACATTTATGAAAGGTGATTCTTCTACATAACCAATGGCTTCTGAAAAAAAATTACCCATTGGATTATAAGAATACATATAGCGATTATGTGGAAATGCATTTTCAATAAATGCGCGATTTAATTTAGAATAATACGATTCATTACACCAAACTATTACTTCACTTGGATAATTGCTAGCCAGTAAATAAATAGATTTCGCTATTGACACCTCTTGAGTTATAATCTTGTACTCGACTTCACTAACTCCCTCGATTTTTGTTACTTTGTGAAAATCATGAACCAATACAATCATAACAAATCTTTATAAAATTGAATATTTTGGTCTACTACATACTGAATATCAAAATGACTTGAAACAAATTGAAGTGCTTCACTCCCTATAGATTTACACAGAGTTCCATCATTTACTAATTCTATTATTTGATTAGCATATTTTTCATGATTTGATGGATACACTAAAAAACCGCTTTTTCCATCTTCCATTAATTCTTGTGCCCAACCAATATTACTATTAACAACTGGTTTTTGCATCGCCATTGACTCTATAGTAACCATCCCTAGCGTCTCTGCATAAGTGGGAAAAACACAAACGTTTGCTTTTTTAATATAATCTTGTACTGCATCGTATGGGATTTTACCTAAATACGAAACATGCTCCAAATCCTTTTCGTGAAACTGTTGCTTTACTAATTCCCATGTAGAGTTGTTTCCTGTATCAACATCTCCAGAATCGCCACCAATTAAAACCAATTTGGCTTTTGGAAATTGTTTTCTTACTTTATGGAAGATGTCAGGCAATTCAAAAACCCCTTTTTTTCTTATGATAGTTCCAATGTACAAAACAAGTCCTTTCTCAAAACGTTCTGGATGTTCATTATGAAATTGAGTCAAATCCAAACCATAATGAATGGTTTTTATTTGTTCTTTGTGCAACCCAAAAAGTTCAGCCGAAACTTCTCCTGCGTATTTCGTAGGAGCAATAACCCCTTTTGCTTTTCTTACCGCTAAAGTTTCAAACAAACGATTTTTAAATTTTTGTTTTCTTTTTTCGATATGACAAAAATAGGTATCGCTGCCGTGAAAACGAATAACTAACGGTACCGTAAAACTCATAAAAGCGGTAACTCCTGTCCAATCGGGTGCTTCGATTA
>JAHRWO010000144.1 GCA_019105125.1 Flavobacterium sp. | reverse complement strand
ACCGCTTCGTTTTGAATTGATGAAGGAACTACTTCATATTTGTTTCCTTCCATGTCATAGGTTTTTGGAGTTTCATAAATACCACCAACATTTTTAGTAACATGACCCATATAACGTCTGTACTGGCCTGTTAATGAGTTGTACAATCCGTTTAATTCATCATAGTCTTCACCATTTTCTTTACTCCACTCAATTAAATTTGGTAAAATTCTTTTCAAGTTCTTAATACCATATACAGAAGCTTTCATTGCATTATCCCCTAAATCTTCAGTTTGATAGCGTGGGTCATAAGGATTTGTTTCAGTACCAAACCACAAACGACGATTTTTATAAGCATCTTTAGTCATTTCATTTAATAGTGCTTTTTCAGCATCTTCGTCTTTAGCGTCTTTGAAATAAGAATAACCCCATTTAATTGCCCATTTGTCGTAGTCACCAATTCTTGGGAATAAATCTTTTACGCCATCTTCTGGTTGTGCTACATAGTTAAAACGAGCATAATCCATGATAGATGAGGTGTGACCGTTTTTCTTTTGGAATTCAGGATCTCTTAACATTTCAACTGGAGTAGCAAAACTTGCTCCCATATTGTGACGTAATCCTAAAGTATGTCCCACTTCGTGAGCTGAAACGAAACGAATTAATTCGCCCATTAATTTATCGTCAAATTTGATACTTCTGGCAGCAGGATCTACAGCCGCTGTTTGAATTAAATACCAATCACGTAATAAACTCATGATGTTGTGGTACCATCCAATGTGACTTTCTAAGATTTCACCAGTTCTAGGGTCGTGTACATTTGGTCCATAGGCATTTTGAATATCAGCAGCAAAATAACGTAATACTGAAAAACGAGCATCTTCTAAACTCATTTCAGGATTGTTTTCAGGCCAGTATTCTCCACGAATAGCGTTTTTCCAACCTGCGAATTCAAACGCTTCTTGCCAATCATCAATTCCTTGCTTGATATAAGGCTTCCATTTGTCAGGTGTTGCAGGATCTAAGTAATAAACAATTGGTTTTTTAGGTTCAATTAATTCCCCTCTTTTTTGTTTTTCAGCGTCTTCCGCATTTTTAGGTTCTAATCTCCATCTTACCGCAAAAATTTCTTTGTCTGCTTTTTGAGAATCTTCTTCAAAAACATCATAATCGTTTGCGAAATATCCAACACGCTTATCAAAAGCTCTTTTACGCATAGGCTTTTGAGGTAACAAAATCATAGAAGTGTTAAACTCAAATGTCAAAAATCCAGCATCTAAAGCAGCGGGTAAATCTGTCCCAATTCTTGGTGCCGGTGTCATAGAAATTTGTCTAGGAACTGTAGTAAAAGTTTTTACAGTTCTGATTTCAGTGTTTATCGGAAAACTTTTGATGCTTTGAATAAACGAACGATCTTTTTGAAATGCTTGAACTTTTAACATTTGTTTGTTCATTGGACTTAAAGAAAAAGTCTGTAAATCAGAATCAAAAGCAGCAGTCATGTCGATAACATAACCTACATTTTCTTTTCCTTTAGCATCTTTTTTGTATGCTAAAACATCAAAGTTTCCGATAATTGGGTCGGCACTTGAGTTTTTTACCGCTTTTGTAATTGGTTTGTCTTCATCAGGAGTAGCAATGACGTAAGTTACAGAACGAACTAAAATGTTGTGGTTCAGTCCTTTTTCAAACTTAATTACTTGTCTGTTTACTTCTTCACCTCCAAAAATTCCTCCTCCAGCAGGAGTTTTAGAATATCTAGTGATGGTCATGATTTCTTTTCCAATTAAAGAATCAGCAATCTCAAAAAGATATTTATCTCCAACTTTATGGACATCAATTAAACCTTTTTGGGTAACCGCAGTGGAATCGATTACTCTTTTGTAAGGCTTGGGTTCTTTTTTTGCATCAGGTTTCTTAGCATCAGATGCAACTGCTTCTGTTGTGGGTTTTTTTTTGTCTTTTTTCTTCTTTTGGGCAAATGTATCAGCCGTTAAAAAGAAAATAAAAAGACAACTCAGGATGGTTAGTTTTTTATTCATTGTGTTAAGGTTATTTTTATCAAATTTATTCTAATCTTTAAATTTACCTTTTCATATTAAGTTTTTATTAAGAATTTTAACATTTGTAATCACATTTTTTATTAAAAAGAAAGAATTAATAATTTTTATATGCATGCATAATATTTTATTTTTCTTATATTTGGGATAAATTTTAAAAATTATGGAAAAAAAATCCTTGACTTCGCTTTTACAAATTACATATCCTGTTATTATGGCTCCAATGTTTTTAGTTTCGAATACTAAAATGGTTGTTGAGGGGATGAAAAGTGGTGTGGCAGGATGCATTCCAGCATTAAATTATAGGACTTTAGAAGAATTAAAAGCGGCTATACAAGAATTAAAAGCGGCCAAAGTTCAAGGAGGAAGTTTTGGATTTAATCTAATTGTAAACAAATCGAATGTAAAATATAAAGAGCAATTACGAGTTTTGTGTGATGAAGGTGTGGATTTTATCATCACATCTTTAGGCTCGCCAGAAGAAACTATCAAGGAAGCACATAAAGTAGGAATTAAAGTTTTTTGTGACGTTACCGATTTAGCTTTCGCGAAAAAAGTGGAAAGTTTGGGTGCTGATGCCATAATTGCAGTAAACAATCAAGCTGGTGGTCATCGAGGAAATATTGATCCAGAAACTTTAATCAAACAATTAAATGAAAATACTTCGTTACCCGTAATTTCAGCGGGTGGAGTAGGTAATAAAGCTGATTTGGATAAAATGTTAAGTTATGGAGCAGTTGGAGTTTCTGTTGGAAGTCCGTTTATTGCCTCAAATGAAGCGAGCGTTTCTCAAGAATACAAACAAGCTTGTGTGGATTATGGTGCAAAAGACATCGTAATGACAGAACGAATTTCAGGAACACCTTGCACAGTAATCAATACCCCTTATGTTCAAAAAGTAGGTACAAAACAAACTTGGCTAGAAACTTTATTGAACAAAAACAAGAGTTTGAAGAAATGGGTCAAAATGATTCGTTTTTATATAGGAATGAAAGCTACTGAAAAAGCAGCTACGCAAGTAACTTATAAAACCGTTTGGGTAGCTGGACCAAGTATTGAAGATACCAAAGCTATTTTGCCCGTTTCTGAAATTGTATCTAAATTAGTCAAGTAGTTCATTTATATTTACATTTGCAAAAATAAACCAATTGAAAAGAGTCGCTCATTATATTGTTACTGCTTTAACCGTTTTGGTATTCGGTTATCTGTTGTTACATAGTAATGATACTTCGGCTATTTCTCAACCGATAAAAAAGGAATCTAAAAAAGAAATTTCGCTTCATTTTAGTCAAGGAAAAATTGATTATAATCAGGAGGGAATTCAAAAAGAATCGATTTCATTAAAAACGAGTCAAAATTATTCGGGTTCAACGGAAATTGCTAGAAAACAAATTCCTTCGTTTTTATTACCAACTTCCTTCGTTCAATTAGAAATATTTAATAAAAATAGTTTTGAAGTTTTCTTTGTTAAGAAGAACCTTTTACATCCGTTTTTAAACACATCTAGAATCATTTTTCCGTTTCATTTTTTTTGGTAAAATTTATTTTAAGTTTCGTTAATCCCTTGTAAATAGTATACTTGGGAAATCTTATTATACACTTAATTTAAAATAAATTCAAAATGGATATTACCAACACAGTTATAGGAATCGTATTTTTTTCATTAATTATTATTCCTATTTTCATCATCAATAACAATGTTAAAAAAAGAAAAAATCAATTATTAAATACCTTAAACGAATTATCATCAGATAAAAACACCAAGTTTTCAGATACCGATTTTTGGTCAAACAATTCGGGAATTGGATTAAAAGGCGATATGTTGGCTTTCTTTAGAAAAGGTGAAGAAGCCCAAGTTAATGAGGTTGTTGATTTAAGAGAAGTTAAAAAATGTGCTTTAGTGCAATTTGATAAACATGGAAATGTACCCAAAAACAACCATGAAATCAATAAATTAGCATTGCATTTAACCTTGAATAATCATAAGGAAATTCATTTGGTTTTCTTCCATGCCGATGCAAAAAATTTCATCATTGGAGAAGAATTTAGAATTGCTAAAAAATGGTTAGATATTATTACCAGTAAAATATAAAAGTAAAAAAGCCTCAGAAATGAGGCTTTTTTTATGGTTTTTAAATAAAATTACTCAACTGTAATCTCAAATATTTTATCCCAATTTTTACCGGTAACAAAATATGTTTTCGTAACTGGATTGTAGGCAATTCCATTGAAAGCATCTAATTCTTGGTGCTGTGTTACTTTGCTACGTAATTCTCCACAATTAATAACATTTTCAACAGCACCTGTTTTTGGATTGATTACAGCAATAGCATCTTTTTGATAAATGTTTGCCCAAATTTTTCCATTAATCCATTCCATTTCATTAACCGCTTCAATTTTAGCTCCATTAGTGTATACATTAATATAATCTTCTACTTTTAAAGTTTCTGGATTTAAAATATAGATTTTCTCTGAACCATCACTCATGTATATTTTTTCACCATCGTTTGTAATTCCCCAACCTTCAGTTTCAAAAGAAAAAGTTTTTTCCAATTTCAATGTTTTTGCATCGTAAATAAAGCCCGTTTTTTCTTGCCAAGTTAGTTGGTAGATTTTATCATTTAAAACGGTAATTCCTTCACCAAAATACTTCTCTTCTAATTTTATTTGCTCGATTACTTTACCAGTTTTATAATCTGTTTTTCTTAGTGTTGACTCTTTGTATTGTCCAGTTCCTTCTAATAAAATGCCATTATAGAATTCAAAACCTTGTGTGTAAGCATTGATATCGTGAGGATAGGTGTTCAAAATTTTGAATGATAAAATTTTAGGTTCAAAGCTAGCAAAAATTGAAAATCCTGTTGTGATATCAATATTTTTACCTTCAAAATATACTAATGCTTTGATGATTTGATTTCCTAACTTTTGATTACTTAATGAAAAAGGTAATTTTTGATTTCCTTTTACTGAACCAATTTTGATATCGTTTATATAATATATAACAGAATCTATAGTCTTCTTTTCTTTGTTTTGAAGCACTAAGTCGATGCTTTCTTCTAACTTAAGAATTGGTTTTATAGTAGAATTTTCAATAGAAAATAAATTTTTTAAGGCATTTTCATCTTCTTTACATGATATCGAAAGTATGCCTAATATTGTGATAGCAAGTAATTTAACTTTTAACATGTTTGAAATATTTAAATAAAGCGATTGTATATTGTTTTTTATCCTTTGAATACTCTTGCAAAAATATAAAAAGGTTGTATATTTGCACTGGCAAGTCCTACACGACCAGCTCCTGCAGAATCCTCCAGGGTGGGAACACAGCAAAGGTATGTGGTTGTAGCGGTGCGATGTAGGTCGCTTGCCATTTTTTGTTTAATAGTGTTAGTAATTAACGTAGCTATTAATCTCTAAACCATATCCAATCATTCCCACTCTCTTTGTCGGTGCATTACTGTTAGATAGTAAATCAATTTTTGTAATATCTAAATCATGCAAGATTTGAGCGCCTATACCAAAATCTTTACTGTCCATTCTTATTTGAGGGGCTTTCATTTCACCATGAGATTGTAAAACTTTTAATTCAGCGATACGATCTAATAATTCAAGTGATTTTACTTCTTGATTGATAAAAATAATAGCTCCTTTTTCTTGTTCATTTATTTTACGGAAAATATCGTCAAGTTTTTTATCGTTATTATTGGTAAGTGTTCCTAAAATATCATTATTAACCTGAGTAGTGTTGATACGAGTTAATACGGGTTCGCCAGCATTCCAATTCCCTTTTGTTAAGGCAATGTGTACTTGTTTGTTTGTGGTTTGTAAATAAGCTCGCATTCTAAAAGTTCCAAATCGAGTTTGAATATCGAAGTCTTCTTTTTTCTGAATTAAACTGTCATGTTGCATACGGTAGGCTACTAAATCTTCAATAGAAACAAGTTTCAAATCGAATTTTTTCGCCACTTCATCCAGTTGAGGCAAGCGCGCCATTGTTCCGTCTTCGTTCATAATTTCAACGATGACACCTGCAGGTTTAAATCCAGCCAAGCGAGCAAAATCTATAGCAGCTTCAGTGTGACCTGTTCTTCTTAAAACGCCCCCTTGTTTTGCAATCAAAGGGAAAATATGTCCAGGTCTA
Source organism: Flavobacterium sp. (assembly GCA_019105125.1). Lineage (GTDB taxonomy): Bacteria > Bacteroidota > Bacteroidia > Flavobacteriales > Flavobacteriaceae > Flavobacterium. Next base: position 1,704 of record JAHRWO010000144.1, on the reverse strand, counting down.
GCTAGGTCAAAAGGTTTTGTATCTGGATTAATTAAAGCTTGAATCGTCTTGGCTCTGTCAGAGGCAGAGATTCCAGTAGACACGCCATTTCCTTTCAAATCTACTGAAACTGTAAATGCCGTTTCCATGTGATCCGTATTATTTCGAACCATAGCATGAAGATCTAATTCTTTACAGCGCGATTCGGTTAAAGGAGCACAAATTAATCCTCTTCCATGAGTAGCCATGAAATTAATCATTTCAGGAGTTACTTTTTCAGCTGCTGCTAAAAAATCGCCTTCATTTTCTCTATCTTCATCATCTACTACTATGATTACTTTTCCTTGACGGATGTCTTCAATAGCTTCTTCAATTGTGTTAAGTTGTATTTTATTAGACATGGTGTTAGTTGTTGTTGTCGTTTGTTTGAGTTATTTTATTAAAAAGTTTTTTAAATGGGTCAGTTATCCAATCAAAATTAATCATGATTCCAATATCATTGGTAGCTCTGTAAGTTAAAATTATAGCAAATGGAGTCATGAGTATCGAAGCCATCCAAGCTCCTAAAAAGGGAGGAATACTATCTTGTTGTGCTACTTTTCGTCCAAACGTATTAATAAAATGAAAAGTGATAAAAATTAATACTGCAAATACGATAGGCAATCCAAGTCCGCCTTTTCTAATGATAGCTCCTAATGGTGCACCAATGAAAAACATTAATATACAAGAGTATGCGATTACAAATTTTTCATGTATGGCTAACCAGTGATTGTTTATGTTTTTCGATTTACTTTCAAGGTCAAGTTTATCACTTTGAATACGAAATTCAGTACTAATAACGTTATTTTTAGCGTTTTGTAACACAACATTTATTTCGCCAGGTGATAAAATTGATAAAATATCATTTTTAAAGTTTTTATCTTTTTGATTTTCTGTTTTAGAATTTATATTTTCTATTCTATGGACTAAAATGTTATCATTTCGAGAAATAATGTTATTTGCATAGGATTTTACATCTTTTGCATAACTGGTTTCTAAAGAATCAATAGTATATTTTAATTCATGAGAAGTTAGCATTTTCTCGGAGGTTATATCACCTTCATCTATTTCGGTTTGGTTTAATTTTGTTAAATCGATGTTGATTATGTATTTTTTAAAACTACTTTTAGCGAAGGGTACTTTTCTTCTGTCCTCATAGTTTTTGGGATGAATATCTTCATAATAATGGCCGTCATACAATTCAAGTTGCAAATAGTTAGAATCATCTTCACTTGTAAGAACGCCTCTTTTTGCTTTGATAATGGTATTGGCACCTAATCCCATGTTGTTATTTTTCACATGCATGGTAACGCCATCTAAAAATTCACCATTATCCCCAGATTTTTTATCAACTTTAATATTTGAGGTTCCAATCGTATTAAATTGCCCTTCAGTAATTGCCATAGCAGGTTTTTGTTGGATAATATTTTTTCTTAGATTAATGAATTTATATTGCGCATCAGGAATCACGTTATTGGCAAAGAAAAATGATACAAAAGCTAATATTCCAATTGTAATCGTTAGCATTTTCATAGCTCGTTGTAACGATATACCCGATGATTTCATCGCAGCAAACTCATAATTTTCAGCAAAATTACCAAAAGTCATGATAGAAGCCAATAAAACCGAAAGCGGTAATACTAATGGAACAATAGTAGGCGCGTAGAACGATAAAAATTTGATAAT
>JAHRWO010000350.1 GCA_019105125.1 Flavobacterium sp. | reverse complement strand
TTCCAATGCCGAATAAAGAAAACAAACGATTTACTTCTATAGCTGGTGAAGCGACTTGCATTTTAGTATTTTGTGCGATGATTCTTGGCCAAGTTACAATTCCCATTTTGTTGCGGAATCTTAGTAAAACGGCTGTGATTTCCATTCCGGGTTCATCTAAAGTCATGTCGGCTACTTCATGATGCTCTTCTCCTTCTACATGAACGTGACCTTCTTCACCATGAGCTGGATTTCCTTCTTCACCATGGCTTCCATGCATTTGCCAAACACTTGGAATTGTACATAAAATTAAATTATCAACAACTTTTCCTGTTGGTTTTGCAATTCCGACAACTTTGTAGGCATAATGGTCATGAACTTCTCCTTCAGCAGCATCGCCATGCGAACCGAAAAACTCATCTCCAATTTTCAAACTTAATTTTTTAGCAATATCACTTCCGATTACGACTTCGAAGTTTTTTTCGAATAGTTTTCCTTCGGAAACTGTTGCTCCATATTTTTCTAAATAATCGGGCGTTGTTCCTAAGATTTTATAACCGCGATAATTGTCACCAAACGCTAATGGAATCGCTTTTTGAACAAACGGATGTTGCATCCAAACTTTTGCCGAATCGTAGCTAATATTTCCCGTTGGAGAATCTACTTGGTACACCGATGATAAAATCAATTGTAATGGACTTCCTTGTGCGCCCATTACTAAATCAACTCCATCAATATTGCTTGAAAATTTTTCTTCAAATTGTTTTTCGACCAAAACTAAAGTCGTAATAATCGCGACACTTGAGGTTAGCAAAACAACACTCAAGATGGTATTTAATGGTTTGAACCATATATTTTTCCATGCTAATTTTGCTATCATATCAAGGTAATTTTATTGATAAATCTTTCTTTAATTCGGTTATCATGCGTAACGATTAGTAAAGCTGCTTTGTATTCTTTCGATAATGACGTCAACAATTCAATTACTTTTTCCGCATTTTTATCATCTAAACTTGATGTAGGTTCGTCAGCTAACAACACTTTTGGTTCATTTATCAACGCTCGAGCAATCGAAACACGCTGTTGTTGTCCAATACTCAACTGAGATGGTAATTTAGACGCTTGGTTTTCGATTCCCAATTGTTCTAATAATTTCTTAGCTCTTTTCGTATGCTTTTTACCCGTTGCTAACCAACTTGCCATTTCCAGATTTTCTAAAACGGTCAAAGCGCCAATAAAATGCGATTTTTGAAAAACCACTCCAATGTGTTTTCCTCGGAATTTATCGGTTGCTTTTTCAGATAGGGAAACAATATCGGTTTTATCGATTTCAATTGTTCCTGATTTTGGTTTTAGTAAACCTGCTAAAATATGTAAATAGGTAGTTTTTCCTTTTCCAGAATCACCTGTAATCAACAAAGTACTTCCTGCTTCACAATACAAATCGGGCATGTGAAAGATTTGGTCTTTGGTGTAGGAAAAAGTGATGTTTTTGGTGCTAATCATAGTTCAACGAACATTAATTTTAGTGTTGCAAGATAAGAAATTGGATAGAAAAATTTCTTAAATAATTTCTAATAAAAAACCTTGTGATTTACTTTCATCACAAGGCAATTATATTTTAAACTTAAATATTATTCTTCATCATGCGTACACAATCCTACAATCGTATGAAAAGTATCGTGTAAACCATTTAACGCTTTAGTGATTTTTGCATCAGAAGCTTTAGCTTTTACTAATTTATCTAAAGCTTTACTATCTTTAGCTAATTTATTAACCGAAGCCACAATTTCTTTTTTGTTGAATTCTGCTGGAATTTTAGCCATTTTTAAAGCATTTGCTTTTTCAGCCATTTCAGCACTTCTCTCTTTGATAGGTTGCAAGTTTCCTTCTTCACTTGGATGGAAAGTTTGCGACATCACTTTGTGAAACGTTTTGATTTCTGGCCATGAAGCAAAAGTATCAGGTTTTGGCATTGCTGCTTTGTATCTTTTACTAACTTCTGTCCAGTTTACTACATTCCATAAAGCAGATAAATAATCACCTCTTTTGTTTTGGTATTTTAAGTAATAAGCATGTTCCCAAACGTCAATTCCGAAGATTGGAGTTCCTTTTACTTCTGCAATATCCATTAATGGATTATCTTGATTTGGCGTTGAACTCACTACTAATTTTCCTTCTTTAGTTACAACCAACCAAGCCCAACCTGAACCAAATCGACTTGCTCCGGCTGCATTTAATTTTTCTTTCAAACCGTCTAAACTTCCGAAAGTTTCATTTACCGCTTTTTCTAATTCAGCCGACATTTTAGTGTTCTTCTCAGGTGTTAAAACAGACCAAAACAACTCGTGATTGTAATGTCCGCCACCATTATTACGAACTGCTGCTGGCATAGTAGAAATCTTTGCAAAAATTTCATTTAAGCTTAATTTTTCATCTGCAGTTCCTGCTAGAGCTGTATTTAGATTTTTAACATACGCTGCATGATGCTTGCTGTAATGAATTTCCATAGTTTGTGCATCTACAAATGGCTCCAAAGCATTATAAGCGTAAGGCAACGCTTTTTGTGTAAATTGA
>JAHRWO010000127.1 GCA_019105125.1 Flavobacterium sp. | reverse complement strand
TTTAAATAACAAAGAAGTCGAATGTCCAGAAGGAAAATCCTTATTGATTTCTGATGATCCTTTTAGAGATTTTAATAAACTTACAAAACATTTCAGACCTTTCCAAGCTTCGAATGCCGCAATTTCAGAGTCAGCTAAAATCGGAGAAGGAACAGTTATTCAACCCAATTGTTTCATTGGACATAATGTTCAAATTGGTAAAAATTGTTTGATTCATGCTAATGTTACAATTTACGATAATACTGTAATCGGTGATAATGTTATGATTCATGCCGGAACCATTTTAGGAGCTGATGCTTTTTATTACAAAAAACGTCCAGAAGGTTTTGACCAATTATTATCAGGTGGGCGAGTAGTAATTGAAGATAATGTTGGAATTGGTGCTTTATGTACGATTGATAAAGGAGTTACAGGCGATACCACTATCGGAGTTGGAACCAAAATAGACAATCAAGTACATGTAGGACACGATACCGTCATTGGAAAAAAATGTTTGATTGCTTCACAAACTGGAATTGCAGGTTGTGTGGTTATCGAAGATGAAGTAACGCTTTGGGGACAAGTTGGTACAACAAGTGGAATTACTATTGGAACAAAAGCTGTAGTAATGGGACAAACCGGTGTTACCAAATCAATCGAAGGTGGGAAAACTTATTTTGGAACTCCAATTGAAGAATCGCGTGAGAAATTAAAACAATTAGCCAACGTAAAAAGAATTCCTGAAATCATTGAAAAATTAAAGCAAAATGATAAATAGAGCGAAAATCGAATTTTTGTATAAAGAAGATGGTATGCGGAATGATGTTTTTTTAAACGATCTTTTGCACGATGATTTTATTTTGGATTGGGACAGTTCACATGGAAATGTCAACATGACCAAAGAAGATATTATTAATTTAGCAAAAGAGTTAAAACAAAATTACGTGGATTCCTTTATGGAAATTTCTCACTTTATTGAAAGTGATAATCAAATCGTGGTGAAATATAATCATAAAGTAACTACTATCGAAAATCCAAAAGAGTTTGTTCTTATTGCAAAAGTTGTTGCTATTTGGGAATTTGAAGACGATAAAATTAAAAAAGGATATCAAATTAGCAAACCTAATTAAAAAAATACAATAAAAATTACGTGATTATTTGGTAAAAAACTTACTTTTGCATCACAAATTTAAACACAATTTAATTCATATATCATGAGCGTTTTAGTAAATAAAAATTCAAAAATAATTGTACAAGGATTTACAGGTAGCGAAGGAACTTTCCACGCTTCTCAAATGATTGAGTACGGAACAAATGTTGTAGGTGGTGTAACTCCAGGAAAAGGTGGTTCAACACATTTAGACAGACCCGTTTTTAACACAGTTAAAGATGCTGTTGAAAAAGCTGGAGCTGATACTTCAATTATCTTCGTTCCGCCAGCATTTGCTGCTGATGCAATTATGGAAGCTGCTGAAGCGGGTATCAAAGTAATCATTTGTATTACTGAAGGTATTCCAGTTGCAGATATGATTAAAGCGTATGATTATATTAAAGGAAAAGATTGCCGTTTAGTTGGACCTAACTGTCCAGGTGTAATCACTCCAGAAGAAGCTAAAGTGGGTATTATGCCAGGTTTCGTTTTCAAAAAAGGAACAGTTGGAATTGTATCTAAATCAGGTACTTTAACATATGAAGCTGCTGACCAAGTTGTAAAACAAGGATTAGGAATTACTACAGCTATCGGAATTGGTGGTGACCCAATTATCGGAACAACTACTAAAGAAGCAGTAGAATTATTAATGAACGATCCAGAAACTGAAATCATCATTATGATTGGTGAAATCGGAGGTCAATTAGAAGCAGATGCTGCTCGTTGGATTAAAGCTGACGGAAACCGTAAACCAGTTGTTGGATTTATCGCAGGTGAAACGGCTCCAAAAGGAAGAACAATGGGTCACGCAGGTGCAATTGTAGGTGGTGCTGATGATACAGCAGAAGCTAAAAAACGTATCATGAGAGAAAACGGAATTCATGTGGTAGATTCTCCAGCTGAAATTGGTAAAAAAGTAAAAGAAGTTTTAGGGTAATCCTCAAAACTATATAAAATAAAAAGTCCCGATTCATTCGGGACTTTTTTTATATCAATTCAGCACTTAAGCCTGCATCTAATAAAGCGGAACATTGCGGTTTTAACTCTTCTAGAGAACCTGTTTTAACGGTACATTTTCCTTTATAATGTACCAGAATAGCACATTGCTCTGCTTGTAAATCATCATGATTACATACTCGTATTAAAGTATCAATTACATGATCAAAAGTATTAACATCATCATTGTGTAATACAATTTCATGATTTAAACCAATAGCTTCTTCAACTAAAATTTCTTCTTTAATTTTTTCTATTGTACTCATAATCAATTATTATCAGTTGAATAACAAATTTAGAATTTATTTTATAAAATACAAAACGCTATTTCACAAACTTCAATGCCACCCAATTGTTTCTTTCAAATTGTTTTACATACGTTAACCCTTTCGAAGTACAGCTTTCTGAAATCACAGGAATGTCTTCCGTATAAAAACCACTCAAAAATAAAATTCCGTTTTCGTTTAAACAATCTACATATTGTTGCATATCGTTTAAAAGAATGTTACGATTGATGTTTGCAATAATTACATCGTATTTTTTACCAACTAATAAAGAAGCATCACCTTCGTAAACCGAAATATGCTTGCAATTATTACGTTCAGCATTTTCAATAGAGTTTAAATAACACCAATTATCAATATCGATAGCATCGATAGGTTGTGCTCCTTTCATTTCGGCTAAAATAGCTAAAATGGCTGTTCCACATCCCATATCTAAAGTTTTCTTGCCAACTAAATCTGTTTCTAATAAATGTTGAATCATCATGTGAGTGGTTTCATGATGTCCCGTCCCAAAACTCATTTTTGGTTCAATTACAATATCATATTCTGCACTTGTTTTTTCATGAAAAGGCGCTCTTACGTGACATTTTCCATCCACGTCAATTGGTTCGAAATTTTTTTCCCATTCTTCGTTCCAATTTACTTGCTCAATTTCTTCAAAAGTATACTCGATTTTAAATTCTGGATTACTCAAAATTTGAATATCTTCTAATATATTTGTATCCCATAAATCTTTTTGAACAAAGGCCGAAATTCCAGTTTCAGTTTCGATAAAGCTTTCAAAAGCTTTTTCACCCAATTCTGCAATCAAAATTTCACTTCCTAATTCAACTGGGTCTATTGTAAAATGATATCCAATATATATATTTGACATAACGTTAATTTTTTGCAAAGGTAATATTTACTTAACACACTTAACCTTGTTTTAATGTTAAGTTTGCGCAAAATAAACAACAACATAACAAATGAAAAAATTAGTAACCTTTTTATTGCTTGTAATCAGCTTTATTGCTGTTGCTCAAGACGTAAAAGTAACCACAAAAGACAACGATTTAAAATTAGCGGCTCTGCCTTATTACAACTATGGTAAAGGACTAGGAATTACTTCACCAGATAGTTTATTTCAGTTAAATATTCGTTTCAGGATGCAAAATCGTGTTACCTACTTTGAAAATGAAGGTGAAGATCCCGCTTATTCAGGAGAAATTAGACGTTTGCGTTTGCGATTTGATGGATATGTAGGAAATCCTCATTTTCTTTATGTAATTCAATTGTCTTTTGCACCAGGAGATGTAGGTGAAGTTCAAGAAGGTGAAAACATCAATATCATTCGTGATGCGGCAGTTTTTTATCGTCCTAATAAACATTGGAGTTTTCTTTTTGGTCAAACCAAATTACCTGGAAATCGTCAACGTGTCAATTCATCAGGAGCTTTACAGTTAACCGATAGAAGTATCAACAATGCTCGTTTTACAATTGATAGAGATTTTGGTTTTCAAGCGTATTATCTAAACGAAAACAAAGATAAATTTTCATACAATGTAAAAACAGCTGTGACCACTGGAGAAGGTAGAAACTGGACAAAATCTGCAGATGATGGAGTGGCTTTGACAGGTAAATTAGAATTAATGCCTTTTGGTTCATTCAAAAAAGACGGAACCAATTTTGAAGGCGATGTAGCTCGTGAAGAAAAACCAAAATTATTGGTATCAGGTGCTTTTCATCAAAATAATTTAGCTAGAAGAACACAAGGACAACTTGGAAACGATTTATTTGAACAAAAAACTATGAAATCGGTATTGTTAGATGCGATGTTGAAATATAACGGTTGGGCTTTTATGTCGAGTTATATGTCGCGCTCGGCTAAAGATCCAATTGCTTTTAATCCAGATGATATTACAGAGTTTAATTATGTTCCTGTAGGAAGTGGAATGGATTACCAATTGAGTTATGTTTTCCCAACAAACTACGAAATCATTGGTCGTTTTTCTACTCAGAATATGCATGATGATATCAAAGCATTAACACCAGATTCGAAACAATATTCATTAGGTGTTACAAAATATTTATGGGAACATGCTTTCAAATTACAAGGAGAAGTTACGTTAAGCGATTTGAATTATTTAGACGGAAGTAATAAACAAAATTGGTATGTTCGCTTTCAATTAGAAATCGGAATCTAAGTTTTAGAAATATAGCACAAAACCACAAGTCAGTAATTGATTTGTGGTTTTTTTGTTTTCATTATTTCGGAATTCTAATTTCTAAATTCTAATTTTTAAATTGCTTACATTTGCACTTTATTTATTTCATTTATGTTACATATAGGAGAGTTCAATACGTTAAAAATACTTAGAGATACTAAAGTAGGTTTATTTTTAGGAAGCGAAAACACACAAGAAGATGATGTTTTATTACCTAATAAATATGTTCCAAAAGAATTTACTATTGGAGATGATTTAACGGTTTTTGTGTATTTAGATCACGAAGAACGTCCTGTTGCAACTACTTTGAAACCTTATATCAAACTGAATGAATTTGCGCATTTGAAAGTAAATTACATCAATAAATTCGGAGCTTTTTTAGATTGGGGATTGGAGAAAGATTTGTTTGTTCCGTTCAAAGAGCAAGCGCGCCCTATGGAAGAAGGTAAACGTTATTTGGTGTATATGTTTTTAGATGAAAAAACAAATCGTTTAGTAGCTTCGAGTAAAACCAATCAGTTTTTGAGTAACGAAAATTTAGATTTACAACGCAATGAAGAAGTAGATATTTTAATTTCACACATTACCGATGCTGGAATTAACGTTATTATCAATCAAAAACACAAAGGGTTAGCCTATAAAAATGAAGTATATGATGATGTAAAACCAGGAATGAAAACCAAAGGTTACATCAAAACCATTCGTCCCG
>JAHRWO010000112.1 GCA_019105125.1 Flavobacterium sp. | reverse complement strand
AATAACAATATGGGTTCCAAGTTCTTCTTGGTCTTGCTTTGTTTTTAATTCCACGTGAGCAATCGCAGCAATTGAAGCTAATGCTTCGCCACGAAAACCTTTGGTATGCAAATCAAATAAATCTTCTGCTTTTCGAATTTTGGAAGTAGCATGACGTTCGAAACACAAACGGGCATCGGTTATATTCATACCCAAACCGTTATCAATTACTTGGACTAAGGTTTTTCCTGCTTCTTTAACGATTAATTTGATATCCGTCGATTTGGCATCAACGGCATTTTCCAACAACTCTTTCACTACAGAAGCAGGGCGTTGCACCACTTCTCCTGCGGCAATTTGATTGGCAACATGGTCGGGTAAAAGTTGAATAATACTCGCTGCCATTATTTTCTTCTAAATATGGAAAAATCGAAATCGATGATAAAGAAAAAGATCAATACCAAAATTAGGGCAATGATAATAACGCGCATATTGAAAGAACGATTTTTTCTATTTCTACTAGCCTCTCTCGCATCGCTCCATAGCGCTCTCATGTCGTTATAACTTACAGTTTCTCTATCGCGTCGTATTGCAGAATCAAAATCAAATGGATTATCTACGGTTTTACCTTCGTAATGACGAGGCGTGTAATTAAATCTTTTGTTCTTTGGCATTCTACCTTTTCCAAACTTAATCATGTTGCATTATTTTTTTCAAATTTAGGGATTTTTATGCGTTTAACCTCCAAATTTTTGTTAACAAAAAATCCCGATGAAAATCGGGATTAGTATATTGATTCTAAAAAGGAAATCCTTTTATTTTCTATTCAAATCTACCATTTTGATTGCTGCAATTGCTGCTTCTACTCCTTTGTTTCCGTGTTTTCCACCACTTCTATCTAACGATTGTTGCATATTATTATCGGTTAACACACAAAAGATAGTTGGCACATCATATAAAAGATTCAAGTCTTTCATTCCCTGAGTAACACCTTCACAAACAAATTCGAAATGCATTGTTTCTCCTTTAATCACACAACCAATCACAATTACAGCATCTAGCTCTAATTTTTCATGCATTTGACGTGCTCCGAAAATCAATTCGAAACTTCCTGGTACGTTCCAACGAATAATGTTCTCTGGTAAAGCACCGCAATCGGTTAACGCTGCAAAAGCTCCGTTATACAAGCCTTCTGTTACTTGCTCGTTCCATTCTGAAACAACAATCCCAAACCGAAAATCTTTCGCATTTGGGATTGTGTTTTTATCGTAATTAGATAAATTTTTATTTTCTGTTGCCATTCTTATTCAGTCATTGCAATGAAAGCGTCAATATTCATTCCTTCTTTTGAAGTTTCGTATTTTTCTTTGATTTCTACAAACAACTTGTTTGCTTCAGCTTTTTTTCCTGCAGTTAAATATAATTGCGCTGCTTTAAACAAATATCTTGGCGTAGTGAAATCATTTTCTGAAGTTTCAGCCGCTTTTTTGTAATAAGAAATAGCATCATCTACTTTATTAGTTTCTGATAAAGCATCTCCGATAGCTCCTAAAGCAATTGGCTTTAAAACAGCATCATCTGACTTGAATTTCTCTAAATATACAATTGCATTTTTGAAATCACCTAAATTCAAGTAAGCCATACCAGCGTGATAGTTAGCTAAGTTTCCAGCTGCTGTTCCTGAATATTGCTCAGCCACTTGTAAGAAACCTAATTTACCTTCACCACCTTTTAGCGCTAAATTATAAAGTGAATCATTTTTCTCTGTAGCATCAACCGCTTGTTGGAAAAATTGTTGTGCTTGAAAAATTTCGTTTGCTGCTTTTTCTTCATTTGGCTCAACTACAAAACGGTTGTATAACAAATAAGATAATGTTCCAATTGCGATTACACCAACAATTGCAAGAAGTACCTTCTGATTTTTAGCTACCCAATCTTCTGTTTTTGAAGCTGTTTCATCTAATGTATTAAAAACTTCCGCAGTAGTACTATCTTTAACATCAATTACTTCTTCAAACTCGTTTTCAACTTTTGCTTCTTCAGGTTTTGGAGCTTTGTAACCTCTTTTGTTATATGTTGCCATTTATTTTTAATTTAATGAGGTGCAAAAATATAATTTTTATTAAAATTTAAAACCTTTTTTGTAGATATTTTTAAGATTTTCAATTTACTTTTGCAAGAAGTCTTAATTTTAGCGAACTCTAAACCTCAATTACATTGTGTTTTTAAAACAATTATCTTTACTCAATTATAAGAATTTAGCCCAAATCGAATTTGATTTTGATGCTAAAATCAATTGTTTCGTTGGGAAAAACGGCGTTGGAAAAACCAATATTTTAGATGCTATTTATCATTTGGCTTATGGAAAAAGTTATTTTAATCCGTTAGCAGTTCAAAACATCAAACATGGCGAAGAATTTTTCGTGATTGATGCTTTACTTGAAAAAAACAGCAAAGAAGAAAAAATTGTTTGCAGTTTAAAAAAAGGACAAAAAAAAACAATTAAACGCAACGGAAAGGTTTACGAAAAATTTTCTGAACATTTGGGATTAATTCCATTAGTAATTATTTCTCCTTCTGATGCCGATTTAATTGTTGAAGGAAGCGAAACAAGAAGAAAATTCATCGATAGCGTTATTGGAACATTAGACAACCAATATTTACAATTGTTGATTCAATATCAAAAAACGTTAGCGCAGCGCAATGCTTTATTGAAATATTTCGCTTTAAACCAGACTTTTGATGCGGATAATTTATCGATTTACAACGAACAATTGAGCGAAACTGGACAATTGATTTTTGAAAAAAGAAACCAGTTTCTAAACGAATTCATTCCGATTTTTCAAAAGCATCACACCCATATTTCAGGCGGAAATGAATCGGTTGCGTTGCGCTATGAAAGTCAGTTATTCGAAAAAGATTTACTATCGCTTTTAGAAGAATCGCTACAAAAAGACCGAATCATTCAATATACAAGTTCTGGAATTCACAAAGACGATTTGGTTTTTGAGATTGATGGTTTCCCGATTAAAAAATTTGGTTCGCAAGGCCAACAGAAATCATTTTTGATTGCTTTGAAATTGGCACAATTCGAATTTATGAAAAAACAAAGTGGCGAATTACCAATTCTTCTTTTTGATGATATTTTCGACAAATTAGACGAAACGCGTGTTCAAAAAATCGTAACTATGGTAAATGATGCCGTTTTTGGACAAATTTTCATTTCCGATACTCATGCCGAACGAACAGAAATGATTATCAAAGAAACGCATCAATCGTATAAAATATTTTCGATTTAAAATTCATAATATTACATTTGAAAAAAATTATTCTAATGAATATCCAAAACAATTTTTCCCTAAAAAATTATAACACTTTTGGAATTGACGCCAAAGCGAAACAATTCGTTTCGGTAAGTTCGATTTCTGAATTAAAAGAAGTGTTAACAAAAAACGACGATATTTTTATTTTAGGAGGTGGAAGTAATATGCTTTTAACCCAAGATATTGAAAAATTAGTCGTTCATGTGAACTTAAAAGGAAGAGAAATTATTGAAGAAAACGATGATTTTGCCATTGTAAAAGCTCAAGCTGGTGAAAATTGGCATGAATTTGTACTTTGGTGTATCGATCAAAATTTTGGTGGAATTGAAAATTTGTCATTAATTCCTGGAAACGTTGGCACAACTCCTATTCAAAATATTGGAGCTTATGGAGTTGAAATTAAGGATACAATGTTTTCGTGCGAAGCTTTGAATTTGAAAACATTAGAAATCGAAACTTTCACTAACGCCCAATGTAAATTTGAATACCGTGAAAGTATTTTCAAAAACGAATTGAGAAATCAGTACATCATTACTTCGGTTAGTTTTAAATTAACGAAGAAAAACCATAAAGTTTCCACTACTTATGGCGCTATTGAAACCGAATTAAAACAAAACGGAATCGAGAACCCAACCTTAAAAGACGTTAGCAACGCTGTAATTGCCATTCGTCAAAGTAAATTACCTGACCCAAAAGAATTAGGTAACAGTGGAAGTTTCTTTAAAAACCCGATTATTCCCAAAGAAACTTACGAAAAAGCAAAAGCACTTCACCCAGAAATGCCACATTATGTAGTTTCTGAAACTGAAGTAAAAGTTCCTGCAGGTTGGTTAATTGAACAAGCTGGTTTTAAAGGCAAACGTTTTGGTGATGCGGGAGTTCATAAAAATCAAGCTTTGGTTTTAGTGAATTATGGAACGGCAACTGGAGCCGAAATTGTAGCGCTATCTAAAAATATCCAACAAACGATTTTAGAAAAATTTGAAATTGCGATAGAAGCGGAAGTTAACATTATTTAGTTGGGAGTTGGGAGAAGGAAGTTGGGAGTTTAAAATCTTGGCGTGCTTTTTTAAACACATAGACACATTAGATTTGCTTTGTGTTGATTTTAGTCCGAAGCTTCGGACGTTTCACTTTTCATAGACCATATAGGCTATACGCATAGTTTGTCATGCTGTCAAGCATCTCTTCAATAACAAAGAATACAATTAAATATTTTGGAAAGCAGATGACGCTGGTACTTCGTAACGCTGATTATTACGGATTTTTTCTTCATTAGATTTACTTTAAGAGTAAAAGAAATCTGTTAAAATCCGCGTTTTGCATTAGCGAATCTGCTTCATCCGCGTGCTAAAACTTACACTACTATTTCACAGAGATTCACTGAGTTTTTTTGATTAAGACTGTGTTGATTTGAGATACACAGAGACGTTTTACTTATTTGAGAATTAAAATTGAATTAAAGAACAAAAGCTTTAAAAAATCATTTGCGTACCGAAGCTTTGGGGTTGCGAAAAAACTTTGCGAACTTTGCATTTAAATTCTGAACTTGATTTGAATTTTCTTTTGTAAATTTGCAGTTCAAAATAGAAAAAGATGAAACTTGTATTAGTAACCATTGGACTTTTAGGACTTGCGTTTGCAGGTATCGCGATAAAAATTTGGGCAAAAAAAGACGGAAAATTCGCTGGAACTTGTGCTAGCCAAAGTCCATTTTTGAATAAAGATGGAGAAAACTGCAGCTACTGCGGAAAAACTCCAGAACAAATGAAAGATTGCAGCGAACCTTCGCACTCTTAATTTTCAAAATTTATGATATTAACAATACTCTTAATCGCTTTTGCGGTTATCGTGTTTATTCAATTTATTTA
>JAHRWO010000090.1 GCA_019105125.1 Flavobacterium sp. | reverse complement strand
CTACAAAATCCAATATTTTTTTCAAGATTCTGTCGCCTGTCTTTTTGCGTTCTAAAAGAGTTGGTTGTTCTCCTTCAAGCAATTGCAATATTTCATCACGAAGCGGTTCTCTTTCGGCATACAAATAATCTTCAATCAGGGATTGTGTTCTTTGGGCTGAAAGTTTTTCTACACTTACGAGTTGGTTAAATGCTTTTTGTTGTTCGGCATTCCAGAATTTTTCAAATTCTTGCGGAATATCGTCTGTGTCTTCAATTGATGGTAAATTAGCCTTTATAAACAGTTCAATCAATTCACGTTTACTTCGTAAATGTGCTTCTGTATTAAGTAAATTGAAAATTTCCTTTTCGGTTTGTGAAACGTCTTTTTGTACTTTCGATTTAAGTTTTATCAGTAATTGAATGATGTAAGCAACATTAATTTCGTCTCGGTGGATTAATTCCAGTTCAAAGTCCACATCCTCTAAAATCGAAACTTTCTCTTTTTGGTGGTCGCTTTTTACTTTGTCGTACAAGTCAAGATATTTGCTTTTAAAGTCCTCGAAAAGTTGCTCATTCATTGCCAAATCTTGCCATTTGAAGTCGGCAAATGCAGTTAGAATGTTTTTTATCCGCATCAGTTCCCTGAATGCTTTGATAAATTCCAATTCGTCATTCTCGGTTTGCAGTTCGTTTACGCTGTTTACGGTTGGCGTAATTTTTAGCAAGGAAATAAACGCTTCGTTGAATTTCTTTACATAATCCTCGTATGGTTTCATTATGATAACCTCTATCGCTTCTTTGTTGCTGAACAAGGTTATTGCTTCGTCTGTTGCATTTTTGAGATTGCGGAAAACAACAATATTTCCCTGAGATTTTTGCTCGTTTAGTATTCTGTTGGTGCGTGAATAGGCTTGAATTAAACCGTGATATTTCAGATTTTTGTCAACGTACAAAGTATTTAATGGTGGACTGTCAAAACCTGTCAAATACATATTTACCACAAGCAAAATATCAATTTTTCGTTCCTTAACTTTCTTTGAAATATCGTTGTAATAATTGTAAAATGATTCGCTGTCTTTGGTCGAGAATTTTGTCTCAAACATTTTGTTGTAATGTTCAATATACTCGTCCAGTTTTTCACGACTATGAGCCTGTAAACCATATAAAGCCCGTGGTTCTTCCACAACCGAAAGTTCTTCGGGGATAAAACCATTTGCGTCTGCATCTTCTTCGTTGGCTGCGTAACTGAAAATGGTGGCAATTTTTAAGTTGTGTTTGCCTTCGTCTTTTTTCTTTTGGAAAATATCATAATACTTTATCAGCGTTTCAATGCCACTCACGCAAAACATTGCGGTAAATTCTTTATTGTGCGTTTTACGGTTGTGGTTTGCTAAAATATAATCTGCAATCTTTTCTAAACGTAAAGGCGATTCCATCAACTCTTTTGTGTCGATATCTTCTACCTCAATATCTATTTCGGTGGCGGTATCTTTTCGTTTGTACCTGCCAACATATTCAACCGAGAATTTTAAAACATTTTCGTCCTTTATGGCATCGGTAATGACGTATTTGTGCAAGCAATCGCCAAACAGTTCTTTGGTGGTGCGTTTTCCTAATTCGTTTTTAACGGCATTGTCGGCAAATATGGGCGTTCCTGTAAAACCGAACATTTGCGGATTATTGAAAAACTTGTTAATTCTTCCGTGTGTTTCGCCAAATTGTGAACGGTGGCACTCATCGAAGATGAAAACGATGCGTTCATCTTTGAGTTTTTCCATTTTTGCCACATAATGCTGTTTGCTTATGGCGGTATTGAGTTTTTGAATGGTGGTAACAATCAGTTTGGTATCATCTGTAAATTGTTTAACCAATGCTTTTGTATTGTCCGTTCCGTCAATACTTCCTTTACTAAAACTGTTAAATTCTTTGGTTGTTTGGTAATCCAAATCTTTACGGTCAACTACAAAAACCACTTTTTTAACTTTTGGTAAAGCGGTCAAAATCTGACTGGCTTTAAACGAAGTTAGCGTTTTTCCCGAACCTGTGGTGTGCCAAATATAGCCGTTGCTTCGGCTGTGCATCACCTTATCGACAAGTGCTTCGACTGCATAAAACTGATAAGGGCGAAGCACCATTAGTATTTTTTGCGTTTCGTTCAGCACAATGTACTTGCAAATCATTTTCGATATGTGGCAAGGTTCTAAAAACTCGCTTGTAAAACCGTTGAGAATATTTGTAAGTCTTTTATTCTCTTTATCAGTCCAGAAAAAAGTTTGTTTAAATGATTGAAACCTGTTGTTGGCATAATACTTTGTGTTTACGCCATTGCTGATAACGAATATTTGAATGTACTGGTACAAACCTGAATTTGCACCAAATGAATGACGTTGATAACGGTTTATTTGGTTGAATGCTTCTTTGAGTTCAAGCCCTCGGCGTTTTAGTTCAATTTGTACCAAAGGCAAACCATTAATAAGCAAAGTAACATCATAGCGGTTTTTGTATTTGCCTTCCATCGTAACCTGATGCGTAACCTGAAACTGGTTTTGGCACCAATGCTCGGTTTGGATAAATTCAAAATACAAATTGTCGCCGTTATCCCTAACTATGTGCTGTTTTTCCCTAAGTGTTTTCGCTTTCTCGAAAACCGAACCTTTGCTGAGAATATTCAGGACTTTTTCAAATTCGCTATCGGAAAATTTTATATTGTTGTGCTTTTCTAACTGGCTTTTAAGGTTGGCAATCAACTCCTTTTCGTCTCTGATAATTACCAAACTGTAATTGAGCTTTTGAAGTTGCTCAACCAATTGTTCTTCTAATATTTGTTCGGGTTGCTTGCTCATTTTATAATTCCTCTTTTTCCAATTGAATTTAACACACCCTCATTTTTTTGCATAAGATAATTTTCAATTTCAATACGCCCAAAGTTGACTTCCTTGAA
The DNA here is from genome assembly GCA_019105125.1 of Flavobacterium sp. Classification (GTDB taxonomy): domain Bacteria; phylum Bacteroidota; class Bacteroidia; order Flavobacteriales; family Flavobacteriaceae; genus Flavobacterium. The sequence continues at coordinate 10,608 of JAHRWO010000090.1, read as the reverse complement.
AGTGAACTTCAAAAAATTTTCGTAATGTTCATTTAATAGTAATTCTAAATCATTACTGAACTTGCCCTTTTCTATAACTGCATCAGGCTTTAAAAACTTACCTAATTTTCGCCTAAATGAATGGTTGTAGGTTCTTTTCACTTCTTTCATTCTTTCCTTTAAGTTGGCAGATTCACCAACATATACAAAGTTATCTTTATAAAAAATGGCATATATTCCTGCTTTTTGGGGGAAATTGTCTGACCATTTTTTATCAAAAGAGAACTTTATACGTTTTTTAGTTTTAAGTTCCTTTTCGCAATTATCAACTATTTCTAATATTTCTGTCTCTGTTAAATTCATAATCAACAAAACATTTTTTGAAGTAAACCCTTTTTGTATTCTTGGGTTTGCTGTAACTGGTTTTCGGTTCGGTTTATTTTATCGTCAATAGTTGCAAGAAAATTGGCGATTTTATTTTGTTCCTTTTTTTGTGGTATTGATATTTTGATAAAATCTATTTCCTTGGGTGATAAATTAGGCGGGTCTGTACCAGCAATATTATTCTCAATTGCTTTAATTAGCCAAGATAATTGTAACATATAATAGACGAAAGTTGTATTGTGCTCGCTTACAATTTTACCAACCCTTTGATTTAAAAGTGAATTATTAAAAAAATCATCAATGACAGCTATTTTAAGTTCTCCGCTTAGTATTGGACGAGTGAGTGCAATTACATAATCTCCCTTTTTTAAAATGAATTTTTTGTGTTTCTCAAAATAGTCATAAGGAAGGAATGATAAATTTTCTTTTCTCATTTCTTGAATACCAACATCAGCAATTTTCACCCAAAGGATTCCTTCTGTAACAGTATCTTCGCTTGCAAATGCGTATCCGTTAAAAATTGAAAATATTTCGCCAAGTGTCTTTTTCTGCCAATTCGGAAACTCTTTACCATTTTCATCTTTAAAGCGAAGCTCCTGAGTGAATATTTTTTGCATTACTCCTTTTTTGTAATGCTCCAAAAGGTTTTTCTTTTGTTTGAGCTGAGTTATTTTCTTGTCTAAAACCGTGAGGAAAGAAGCAATGCGTTTTTGTTCGTCAATTGTTGGTACAAATATTTCAGAACTAATTGCTTCCTCATTGGTAATCTGCAATGTATTTTTCGCCCCTTTTCTAACCAATGGTCGCAAATAGCGGTTTGTATTGGCATCCAACGAGAAATAGTAATCAATAAAAGCGCCGAAGGCGTTTTTATGATTTACTTTATAAACTGCATAAAGAGTAGATACAATACCCGCTTTGCCTTTATTGAGCTTAATAATGCCGAACGGATTTGCTTTTAATGGGCTTTTGGTGTAAACAATATCGCCCGTTTCAACTACTCCGTAATTGTGAACCGATTCGCCAGCGTAACTTCTGCCCAAATGTTCAATTTGGTTTACAATGCCTAATTCGCCCGAAACCGATAAAACTTCGTCTTTGTCGTATTTTAAATCAGTATTTTTTAGTTTCGATTCGCTTAATAAATCGCTTAATTTCTTGTGTTCCCAAGTTTCTTTAAACTCTGGAAACCTAATTTGCGGTATTTTGCCTAGTAGTTTTTCCATAGTTTAAAACGGCGTGTCAATTTTTAATTCTTTACAAAAAGCAATCAATTCTTCATCGGTGCTTTTCATTTCTTTTTCAAGGCTTTTCAATTGTTTTGAAACTTCCGAAATGTCAATTGGTGCTTCTTCCTCAAACGTGTTTACATATCGGGGAATATTCAGGTTATAATCGTTTTCAGCAATAAATTCAAGAGTAGCCAAACTGCTGTACTTTTCAACTTCTTTGCGTTCTCTGTAAGTTGAAATAATTCTATCAATATCTTGGGGGCGTAATGTGTTTTGCGTACCACGCTCAAAATATTCGGCTGCGTTAATGAATAATACATTTTCGGGATTTTCTCTGCACTTTTTGAAAACCATTATGCAGGTTGGTATCGGTGTGCCATAAAACAAGTTTGCAGGTAAACCAATAACTGCGTCCAAATAGTTTTTGTCCTCAATTAAATATTTACGGATATGCTGTTCTGCACCGCTTCTGAATAATGCCCCGTGCGGCAAAACAATTGCCATTGTGCCGTTGTCGGCTAAATGGTAAATCATATGTTGCACGAAGGCATAATCGGCTTTACTGCTTGGTGCTAATTTTCCGTATTGGCTAAAACGGTCATCGCTTGTAAACAATGGGTTTGCACTCCATTGTGCCGAAAATGGTGGATTAGCGACAATGGCTTCAAATTGTTTGTCAATGTGTTGTGGATGTTCTAAAGTGTCCTCTTGCTTTATGTCGAATTTAAGATAATGCACACCGTGCAAAATCATATTCATTCGGGCAAGGTTGTAAGTGGTGCGGTTCATTTCCTGTCCGTAAAAGTTGCTTACTTCTTTTACTTCCTTTGCCACACGCAACAATAAAGAACCCGAACCACAAGTTGGGTCGTAAACAGTTTTTAGTTTGGTCTTTCCTGTTGTAACCAATTTTGCTAAAACCATTGAGACCTGTTGTGGTGTATAAAATTCCCCTGCTTTTTTCCCTGCTCCACTGGCAAACTGTCCAATCAGATATTCGTAAGCATCGCCCAAAACGTCAAGTTCCGTATGTTCAAGTTTAAAATCAATCTTGTCGAGGTGCGACAGCACCTTTGCAATAATTTCATTTCTTGTTTCGGGTGATTTTCCAAGTTTTGTGCTGTTCAAATCCATATCCTCAAAGAGGTTGTCAAAGTCCTCTTCGCTTGCCGTTCCCATTGTACTAAGTTGGATATTAGTCAGGATTTTTTGTAAATCTTCAAGTATGAAATTACTTTCTTTGTCCTTGTTTCCGTTGCCGTTTCCACGTTTTGCAACTTCACCAAACAATTCGGAAGGTTTTAAGAAGTAACCCAATTTTTCAAGTGATTCTTCTTTTATGGCTTCAATGTATTCTTTGCCTTGTTTGGTGTTTTCCTGTATGTCGTGGTATTTTATTTTGTCCTGTTTCAGAATGGTATTTGCATAAATCTCCATTTTCTCCGACAAGTATTTATAAAAAATAAATCCGAGTATGTAATCACGGAACTCGTCAGCATTCATTTTACCTCTCAGGGTATTGGCAATATTCCAGAGTTGTTGTTCTAATACTTTCTTTTGGTCTTCACTCATATTTTTATAATCTCAAAATCCGTTTAATTAAAGCTCAAATGTAACAAATTTGCACGGGTGTGTCGGCAAGATTGAACTCTTTGACAAAGCTTTGGCTTCAGCGTTGGCTTGTGGGGCTTTGGCAATGTGTGCAATGTGGGTGGAGTTTCTTTCTTCTTTTTTTGCGGGGGGAAGAAAAAAACAAAATAAATTTCCATCAAATTTGCACTGTCCTGTCAAAAAGCTAAATCCTTTCTTATTTTAATTTTGTCAATATCGTATCTGTCTGTCGTCTGTCTTTTTACACTTGTTGCCAACGGTTTGCGGCTTGGCGAAGTGGCGGATTTAGAAGCACAAAACTGTCAACCCACCACAAAACTTGACAAGAATTACTGAACTTCAATTTACCACTGAACCCGCCATTACGCCAAACCGCTGTTACCAGATGGCGTTCTGTTGTCCGTGTCGTGAAAGTCAGGTCTGATAAGGGTTTCGCTGTCATTGTCAGGTTTGTGTTTTGGTCTTTATGTATCGGTTGTGCGGTTGCGGTTTTAAAAATTTTTGAAGGGAAGGAAATTTTAAAAAATAATTTTTCTCGGGTGGGAGAGGTGGAAGTTCTTTTGCAAACTTTGGTCTGCGGGTCGGCTTGTAGCGGTTTGCAAATGTGCTTACACCTGTGCATTGGGTTTGTTGTTTGTTAGTTGATAAATTGCAGCTTTCAACACTTGCCAACAAATTCTTGCTGTATGTTCATCAGGATTAAATCTTGAACTTACCTGTTCGTAAGGATGAATGTAATTTCTAAAGTCACGCAGTGAATGGCTGAATTTCTTAACGTCCTCTTTCAAAATTCCGATGTCGTGTGCTGTGTCAATGAAATTGCTAAGTGTCCATTCGTGATATGGTTTTACTTTTCCGCTTTGGTCTTTAGGCGATGTTCTTGATTGGTTAAATTCTCTCGGAAGTTTTGATGCAATTCCTAACAGTATCCCTTCAAGTGAACTACCAGAAAGGAATATGACAGACATTGGAGCTTTAGCATTTAAACATTTTTTTATTTCGTCAAAACGAAGGTTCAATGTTTCTGTAATGATGCTGTCCAAGCCTAATTTGTCGAGGGAAATATCGCTAAATTCCTTTTGTAAAAAATCATCCTCCTTTACTTCAACCTTTTCTTCAAATTTTATTTTACCTGCCTTGGCAAATGTTATTTCGGTTTCCTTTCTTAAAACCTGCCATCCGTCAAATGCAAGGTATTGATTGAAGTCAGCAATGAATTTGTCCAATTCTGCAAAGCGACCAATAAAATTTACAGGTGCAAAAAGTTTACGAATACATTTATCGAGTTCGGGTGTGCCGTTGATGTTCGATAGTTTTTCGTCCGTATAAATCCATCGAGAAGGGAAACCACCACCTCTGTTATATGTGTCGTTTGCTCCTAAACCATTAAAGAAATCAACGAGTTTTGGCCCCGAACGATATTCGGTTTCTTTATTGATTAAATTTCTTAGTTTCTCTAATGTCTTTTGCTGCAATAACATTTCTTTAATTAAAATGAATTAATTATTTGTTCCATCTTTTGCAAAGTCAACTTTCAATTGCGTTGCTTGTTGTCTGAATAAGTCCATCCCTGGAATATCGTCATAACGCTCACTTAATTTTTGTCGAAGCCCGAATAGTCGTTTCTCCGCAGTGTCAACCAATTGTCCAAATGTTGTTATGCGAATTTTACCCATTTCAACTTTGTTTTCATTCTGAACTGTCGAAATTGGTTGTATTTTTTCTGAAAATGATTCTCCAACTACAAAAGCTTCAATGTATGGCGTTCCGATTAAACTACCGCAGTTTACAAAGTCTTCAACATATCCTTGTGCTTGATTTCGTTCTTCACGTGTCAGTTTAAATTTTCCTCTTTTCAGTTCAATGATTAGAACTTTGTTTACTGTTGAAAGTCCAGTTTCATTATCAAACATTTCTGTTCCTGTAATAGATGCAGTAGCGTCATTGAGAACTACAATATCTGGACGTTTACGGTGATTGTTGAATACTTCTTTTCCAATCTTCTTTTTAAAGACAGTCTCAACAGCACTTTGTAATTGGCGATTGGATGAATATTCAGCCGATTCAAATTCGGGTCCAAATAGCCATCTTGCCGCAGTAACGAGTGGATGTAAAACGTGTAGTTCGTCAACATCCTCATCTTTCGATAATTTTCTAATGGCTTCTATAACAGAAATTCTATTGTCAATCTCGTCCAACACACTTAAAGCATCTCTAACAGACCATTTCTCTAATAAACTGTTCAATCCTGAAATATCATCATCAGAAAGTTTTGCCAGTTTTACCAGTAATTCCTTACCAGTTCTTGATTTTTCAAGATTGATAATTGCCTCAACAGCAATAGAAATTGTTTCAGGTTTTGCGGTTGGGTGTGCAATTGTAATTGCTTCAATCGCTTCATTTACTTCGTATTTTGCAAGCGGTGTTAAGTTGGAAAATTCAGAAGAGAAATCACTTTTTATTTGTTGTTTGGTTTCTTCAATACTGTCTTTTGCAATTTCAGAAAACATTTTGTTTACGTAAGATATAACCTCTGCATAAACCTTGTCCATAGTTTCAACTTTCTTGAATCCAGTCCAATCTTCAAAAATATATTCCGCTAAATCGTTGGTTTTAATTACAACAGTATAACGCTTTGCAAATTTTGTCCTGCCGTCAATAACAACTTCACTTCCTAAAACCCAAGAAGGCTCACCAACAAGCCTGTTACTTTGCCAAAATGCAATACCTTGATACAAGGTTGACCTTGCCGATTTCTGAGAATCAATAAAATGTGCCATTAATGAAATGTCATCAACTTTTATTTCAGTTGAATCAATAAGACCCGAATGTTCTTCTAATGGAACAGTTTGCTTGTTTATGGAAATGACAAAATTCGGGTCGTGTAAAAACCTTGCAGAAATAATTTCCAGTATTTTTTCGGGCTTGGGTAGATTTTTGGTTACAATTACTTCTAGCCGCGTTCCGAATGTGGTTGATTTATCAAAACTGTATTCCTTGATTATAAATGGTTGATTTTCACTCTTTGTAGATATTACAAATTTGGATTGTTTACCTCCTGAATTTGTTATTACCGTGTATTCGTTATTGAAACAAAGTAAACCGTGTCTGCCAACCCCATTTCTCCCATAAGCTAATCTTTTACCATCAACATTAGGAGGAAAAATTACATTCTTTCCTTGATGCTTAATTCTGTTATAACCCAACCGCATCCAACGGTTTTCAAATTGCTCTTTAGTTAATCCTGTTCCATTATCTTCAACAACCAATTTCAAATTGTAATCATCAGGAATTAATATTTCAACTCTTGTAGCACCTGCGTCCCAAGCATTGGCAACCAATTCAGTCAATGCAATTTCAGGGGAATGAACTAACGCACCAAGAGTTCTTATGAGATAATCTTCCTCAAATAAAGAACCCTGAAACATTGTATTTGATTTTTTTGTTGCCATAGGAATACTTTAAAACGCATTAAATTTATCACCTAAATAATGCTTCAAGTTCCATTTTTTGGTGGTGTCTAAAGCACGTTCAAGGCAAATGAATTTTTGAGTGTTGTGTTTTTTGAAATGCTCTACGGTTTCCATATCAATGGAAATGTCTAAGCAAATCAAAGTTTCTTTTTCTCCGTCTGTGGCAAAGAAGATATCATTTTTCTTAAACTCCTCTTGCTTGGTTAAAGTGTAATTGAGTGTAAAGCCGTTTTTAATTAAAATTTCGGTTACTAATTCATCACGATTGAAAGCGGTATTGAGTTGTGCTTCTTTGTCTCTAATATATTTTTTCAGTAACTCAATATTTTCTTCGGTTGTCTTTTCAGGGTCGGGAGCAAACTCAACTCTTGGAAAGTTAGATTTTACCAATTTGAAAACTTTGAAGCCCAAACCTTTTATTGCATCTTCTTTATGTCCGTTGGTAAATAAATCAGGTTGCTCTTTCTTTTTTTCTTTAATAATTCTATCAGCAACTCGCTTGTTACGTTCTATGGTAATGTCACTGATTTTTTTGTAACCTGCTTTGAAAGCTTCACTTTTTTCGTCAGTAACCTCAGGAATTTGAACTAAAATAAATTTTCTGTTATTCCCATCTTCTTTATTTAACTCAAATACAGCCTGACCACAAGAGCCTGAACCAGCAAAAAAATCAAGAATAATATCATTACTTGTAGTGTAAAGCTGTAAAAGTCGTTTCAATAAAGGAACAGATTTAGGATAATCAAAAATGTCCTTGCCATCAAATAACTCTTTTAATCTCTGTGCAGCTTCCTGACTGTGTCCAACCTCTGAATATTTCCATATCGTCATAGGTGTAATTCCTTGTTTAACCTCAGTAAGGAATTTCTTAACACGAGGAACATTGGAGCCATTTTCACCAAACCATATTCTATTATCAGCTAACATTTCCTCGTATCTTTCTTTTGTAAAAAGCCAACATCTTCCGCTTGTTGGTAAAACAACTTTTCCAGAGGGCGTTTTAATTTCATAGATTTTTTCAGAAATAGCAGGTCCGACCGTCATATCGGAAGAAGTCCAATCTCCTCTTGGGTCATTGTCAGGATTATTATATCTGCCATCATCGTTATCTCCATTACGGGCAATCCCGAAATTTTCAAGTAGTTCAATGTTCTTTGAAACACACAAAATGTAGTCGTGAGATAATGAAAAGTGCTTTTTAAGATTAACGGGAGAGAATGAACGCTCCCAAATAACAGTAGAAATAAAATTTTCTTCGCCAAAAACTTCATCACATAGTTTTCTTAAATGATGAACCTCCGTATCATCAATCGAAATAAAAATCACTCCATCTTCACGCAAAAGTTGCCTTGCAATAAGCAAACGGCTATACATCATATTCAGCCAATTGCTGTGGTAACGTCCGTCTGTTTCGGTATTGGTGTCAATTTTTAATCCTTCTTCGGTTACGCCTGCATCTTCCCAATATGCTTTTTTGTCTTGCGAATAATTGTCAGAATACACAAAATCTTTTCCAGTGTTGTAAGGCGGGTCAATGTAAATACACTTTACTTTTTCTCTGTATGCAGTGCTTAATAGTTTTAGCACTTCCAAATTCTCCCCTTCAATAATGAGGTTTTCAGTTGCTGTTGGATTAACACTTCTTTTCTCGTCAAAAACTAATGTGGCATTGCTTGGCGAAAATGCTTCGCGTTTGGCTGCACTTTTCCCAAACCAACGAAATTCATAGCGTTCTGTTTCGCTTACGCTTTCGGGGTCAACTACTTTTTTCAGTTCATTGATATTCAACTTTCCTTCATTTGTAAAAAGGTCAGGAAATAGTTGCTTCAAAGTTTCCAAACGCTCTTTGTTCCAGTCGTTGCTCAATGGCATCCACACATTGTCTGAACCGGAATTTTTGGAATTTTCAGAATTGCCTGAATTTGTTTTTATATCTTCCATTACGGTCTAAATTTTTTGTTTAGTAATCTTTTAAATGTGAGCGACTTACTTCCAAAATTGATAAGTAATCCTGTTTTTACATTGTAAGCCTCAAGGTAGTTGATGGCTTGGGCAAGATGAACATCTTCTAACTCAATAATGGCTTTTAGTTCAACCATTATTTCATTCTCCAAGAAATCAACCCTACGAGTTCCTATTTGCTCATCACGGTAAATGACGGGCATTTCCATTTCACGTTGAAATTCTAAACTCTCTAATCGCATCTCAATTTCTAGCGCTCTTTGGTAAATCACTTCCTGAAAACCATTGCCTAATGTTGAATGAACACGCATAGCACAACCAATTATCTTACTGGTGCAATCCTGAAATTCTTCAACTGTTCTCTTTATTCTGTCCATTCTTACATTCTTTTAATTCTGGTTCAGACTATTAATGGTTTTGGTAGCTTCTGTTTTAAAGTAGCTGTATTCTTTTACCGGTGCTTTGTAATGCACTTCCACGCCAAGGGCTTCAAAGTGTTTCATTGCACATTTAATGCGGTAAACTTCACTTTCGGTTAACGACTTTTTATCGTTGATGTCGTTTGTTCCTTTGGTTTCAATTACAAAATAATATTCGCTTTCACTTCCTGTTTTCAGGCTCTTGCGTTTCATTACCAAACCAAAGTCGGGTTCATATTCGCCAATAGGTGTTTTTATTTTGTAATAGCTGGGAAGCTTGAGGAAACAAATTATTTCATCATCAAGGTCGGCTGTTTTAGCAAACCATCTTTCTACATCACTATCCACAAGCATTTTATCAAACACGCCTCTTTTGGGAGTTTCCACATACGCCTGTGGTGTAATGTTTTTTACAAAATCATCAAAGGAGAATGGAAAATCTTCACCAGTCAAGTGATAGTCAAGTCCTCTTATCATTTCGTCTAATTCAATGTTGCGAATGATGGCTGCTGCCTGATGAATAAATTGCGGTGGATTTTTTACAAAATGCTCGTGATTGGTAATTCCTTCAACTATTTTAAAAAGTGTCGGGTAACTTAGTCCTGTGTTTTCGCTTAGTTCTTCCACCAAATCCAAAGGGGTGAAGTAGGCTTTCAAAGCATAAGTTTCTGTTCCTCCAAATTCATCTTTTATTCCTTCTTCTGTAATTTCGCCAATTGAACGGCTGCTTACTTCTGCCACATAATCGGCAATATTTATTTTGTTGATTTCCTCTATTGATTTTTCAATGAGATTTCCTTCGTTGAAGGAAATAAGATAATCTGTTTTCTTGGCTAATGATTTCCAAAAGCGTTTGAAAGCTGCATCAATCGGCTCGCTTGTGTTGCGTTTAAAATGAACTTCATTTTGCGGTTTTCCTTTGTGTGTATGTGTAAGCCCTGCACCTGCTTTGGTTGTTCCGTAAACTTCTTTAATTTCTTCCTGATACTGCGTTACAAAGGTTTCGTATGTTTCGTTTGGTATAACAGTCAATTGGTTTACTCTGTCTGCATCTTCTGCATTTAAGGCATCATAAACACGTTGCCCTTGTTGGTTTACGCAAATACGCAAACCTCTGCCTATTTCCTGGCGTTTACGAATTTCTGAATATGCTGTGTTGAGAGTTGCAATATTGAAAACATTGGGATTATCCCAACCAACACCTAAAGCCGAGTGAGAAAAAACAAACTCAATTGAGTTTCCTATTGTCAACAATTCGTCCTTCTTCTGTAAAATAAGTTCGTAGATTTTCTTTTGCTCTTTCAAACCACCCTCGTTATCTGAATACTCGCCTTTGGCATTTTGTGCAAAATAATATCCTTGCAATTCCTGAATTTGTTGGTCTGTTGGAATTTTGCCATCGTTGTATTCTGGATAAATGGCTTTGTATTTTTCAACGAATAGGTTTTTAATCTTGGGTTCTTCACCCATATAGTTTGAAACCTTGTCAATGAAAATTAAACTTAAAACCTTAATGCCTTTCGATTGCAATTTTTGAGATTTTGCAAA
>JAHRWO010000061.1 GCA_019105125.1 Flavobacterium sp. | reverse complement strand
TCCCAATCCAAAATAAAATCATCGTGCAAAAGATCGTTTAAAAAAACATCATTCCGCATACCATCTTCTTTATACAAAAATTCGATTTTCGCTCTATTTATCATTTTGCTTTAATTTTTCAATGATTTCAGGGATACGTTTCACATTGGCTAATTGCTTCAATTTCTCACGTGATTCTTCAATTGGAGTACCAAAATAAGTTTTTCCACCTTCAATTGATTTCGTAACACCTGTTTGTCCCATTACAACAGCTTTTGTTCCAATAGTAATTCCGCTTGTAGTTCCAACTTGTCCCCAAAGCGTTACTTCATCTTCGATAACCACACAACCTGCAATTCCAGTTTGTGAAGCAATCAAACATTTTTTACCAATAACGGTATCGTGACCTACGTGTACTTGATTATCGATTTTAGTTCCAGCTCCGATAGTGGTATCACCTGTAACTCCTTTGTCAATTGTACACAAAGCTCCGATTCCTACATTATCTTCAATCACTACTCGCCCACCTGATAACAATTGGTCAAAACCTTCTGGACGTTTTTTGTAATAAAAGGCATCAGCTCCTAAAATGGTTCCAGCGTGAATCATTACGTTATCACCAATTACGGTGTTATCGTAAATCGTAACATTGGCATGAATCAAACAATTTTTACCAATTTGAACATTATGTCCGATAAAACAATTCGGTTGAATAATTGTTCCTTCTCCGATTTTAGCTGAATCAGAAATCGCAGCATTCGAAGCTTGAAAAGGTCTGAAATGTTTCGTTAGTTTATTGAAATCTCTAAAAGGATCATCAGAAATCAATAACGCTTTTCCTTCTGGACATTCCACTTCTTTGTTAATTAAAACAATAGTAGCTGCCGATTGAAGTGCTTTATCGTAATATTTTGGATGATCAACAAATACAATATCTCCGGGTTCTACCACATGAATTTCATTCATACCGTGAACTGGAAAATCGGCATCACCCACAAAATTACAATTGATAATTTGGGCAATATCTTTTAGAGGATAAACTTTTGGAAATTTCATTAAAAAGTGATTAGTGAATAGTAATTAGTGATTAGCAAAATATAAAAGAGTAATTAGTTTTTGGTTATTTACTAATTACTCTTTACTTTTTACTATCAATTATTCTTTTACTCTTTCCATATAGTTTCCAGTTGCTGTATCAATTTTGATTTTATCTCCTTCATTGATAAACAACGGAACGTTTACAGTAGCTCCTGTTTCTACAGTTGCTGGTTTTGTAGCATTTGTAGCTGTATTTCCTTTAACTCCTGGCTCAGCATAAGTCACTTCTAAAATAATAGAAGCTGGCATATCAACTGATAAAGGCACTTCAGTTTCAGCATTGATTTGAATCATTACGTTTGTTCCTTCTTTTAATAAATCGGGAGCATCTAATACTTTTTTGTCTAACGTAATTTGTTCAAAAGATTCGTTGTTCATGAAGTGAAACTGATCTCCTTCAGCATATAAATATTGGAAAGTATGCGTTTCTACACGAACTTCTTCAATTTTATGCCCTGCTGAAAACGTATTATCTAAAACTTTACCGTTTGTCAATGATTTTAATTTAGTTCTTACGAAAGCTGGACCTTTTCCAGGTTTAACGTGTAAAAACTCAATGATTTTGTAAATATCATTGTTATACTTAATACATAATCCGTTTCTAATATCTGCAGTTGTTGCCATTGTAATTATTTATGTTTATTAACTATTTTATAATTTTAAATTGAACTTGTATATCCTTTCATAATTCCTCGAGAAGAATTTCGTATGAAATCTAAAATCTCATCTCTTTCTGGTGTAGCTTCCATTTCAGCTTCAATAATACTAACCGCTTGAGAAGTATTGTAGTTTTTTTGATATAAAATTCGGTAAATATCCTGAATTTCTCTGATTTTTTCAGTTGAGAAACCTCTTCTTCTTAATCCAACAGAATTGATTCCCACATAAGACAACGGCTCTTTTGCAGCTTTTGTAAATGGAGGAACATCTTTTCTTACCAATGAACCACCAGAAATCATAGCATGATCTCCAATAGAAATAAATTGATGTACCGCAGCTAAACCTCCTATAATTGCAAAATTACCTACCGTTACGTGTCCAGCTAATGCTACACCATTTACGATTATTGCATTATCACCAATATGACAATCATGAGCAATGTGAGCTGTAGCCATAATTAAACAATTTTTTCCAATCACAGTTTGACCAGAAGCCACTGTACCTCTATTGATTGTTACACACTCTCTAATTGTTGTATTATCACCAATAACAGCCAATGAATCTTCACCTCCAAATTTTAAATCTTGAGGAACCGCTGAAATTACCGCACCAGGAAATATATTACAATTTTTACCGATACGAGCACCTTCCATGATGGTAACGTTTGAACCAATCCAAGTTCCCTCACCTATTTCAACATTATTATGAATGGTAGTAAAAGGATCAATTACTACGTTTCTTGCTATTTTAGCACCGGGGTGCACATAAGCTAATGGTTGATTCATATATTTTATTTTACTTTAACTATTTGTGCCATTAATTCGGCTTCTGAAACTAATTTACCATTAGCATACGCATACGCTTGCATGTGACAAATCCCTCTTCTAATAGGTGAAATCAAATCACACTTAAAGAACAAGGTATCACCTGGTAATACTTTATTTTTAAACTTAACATTATCAATTTTCATAAAATATGTTAAGTAATTTTCTGGATCTGGAACGGTACTTAAAATTAAGATTCCACCAGTTTGTGCCATAGCTTCTATTTGTAAAACTCCTGGCATTACTGGTGCACCTGGAAAATGTCCAACGAAGAAATCTTCATTCATTGTTACATTTTTCAATCCCACTACATGTGTATCGGTTAACTCTAAAATCTTGTCGACTAGTAAAAATGGTGGACGATGAGGTAATAAATTCATAATTCCATGAATATCAAGAACAGGTTCTTTATTTATATCATATTGTGGAACACTATTACGCTCTTCTAACTTTATAATTTTTGCCATTTTTTTGGCAAACTGTGTGTTTACATAATGACCTGGTTTATTTGCGATAACCTTACCCTGAATTCGAGTTCCAATTAAGGATAAATCTCCTACTACATCTAATAACTTATGACGAGCCGCTTCATTAGGAAAGTGTAGGGTTAAGTTGTCAAGAATTCCGTTAGGTTTAACCGAAATTGAATCTTTATTAAAAGCTTTTTTTAAATTTTCCATTGTTTCAGAAGATATTTCTTTATCTACATAAACAATAGCATTATTCAAATCTCCTCCTTTGATCAAACCATTATTCAACAAAGCTTCTAACTCGTGTAAAAAACTAAATGTTCTACAATCAGCAACTTCCGATTTAAAATCTTTAATTCCTTTCATTGTTGCATTTTGAGTCCCTAAAACTTTGGTGCCAAAATCTACCATTGCAGTTACACAATATTCTTCAGAGGGAATAACTGTAATTTCGCTTCCTGTAGCTTCATCTAAGTAAGAAATAACTTCTTTAACTACATAAATTTTTCGTTCAGCTTCTTGTTCAACTACGCCTGCTTTTTCAATAGCTTCTACAAAATATTTTGAAGAACCATCCATTATAGGAAGCTCAGAAGCATTTAATTCAATAATTATATTATCTAAATCACAACCTACAACAGCCGCCAAAACATGTTCGGGTGTTTGAATCATGACACCTCTCTTTTCCAAATTAGTGCCACGTTGTGTATTCACTACATAATTAGCATCAGCTTCAATAATGGGCTGTCCCTCTAAATCAACTCTAACAAATGTGTATCCATTATTAACAGGAGCTGGTTTAAAAGTCATTGTAACTTCTTGCCCTGTATGAAGGCCAACCCCTTGTAAAGAAATTTCGTTAGCGATGGTTTTTTGTTTAACCATGATTATAAATTTATTTTTGAATTATTGTTTTTTTAAATTTTCGATATCCGCAACAATTTTAGGTAAGTTTTTGAAATGAACAAATGATTTCGCAAAATCACCATAGTTAAATGCTGGTGTACCTTGAACTACTTCTCCGTCAGCTAAACTTTTTCCTATGCCAGATTGTGCTTGTATTTTCACATTATTTCCAATGGTAATATGTCCTACAATTCCCACCTGACCACCAATCATACAATTTTTTCCAATTTTAGTAGAACCCGCTATTCCAGTTTGTGAAGCAATAACAGTATTTTCTCCTATTTCAACGTTATGGGCAACCTGAATGTGATTATCTAATTTTACTCCTTTTCTAATGATTGTTGAACCAAGAGTTGCTCTGTCGATAGTAGAACAAGCACCAATTTCAACATTATCTTCAATGATTACATTGCCAATTTGAGGAACTTTTTTATAAGTACCATCTTCTTGAGGAGCAAATCCAAATCCGTCAGAACCTATAATTGTCCCAGAATGAATAGTACAATTATAACCAATTACAGTTTCAGAATAAATTCTTACGCCTGCAAAAAATACACAATTATCTCCTATAGTAACGTTATCACCAACAAAACTATTAGGATAGATTTTCACATTGTTTCCAATTTTTACATTTTTACCAATGTAACAAAAACTGCCCAAATATAAATCAGATCCGTAAGTGACATCTTCCGAAATAACAGATGGTTGTTCAATTCCAGATTTCATCAATTTTACTTGGTTATAATATTCTAATAACTGAGAGAAAGCTTTGTAGGCATCTTCTACTTTTATTAATGTTGTTGCTATTTCTTGTTCGGGCTCAAAAGTACTATTAACAATTGTTACCGATGCTTGAGTAGAATAAATATGATTGATGTACTTAGGATTAGCAAGAAATGTTAAGGAACCTTCTGTACCTTCTTCGATTTTAGCTAATTTGTAAACTTCCACTTCTGGATTGCCTACCACTTCTCCTTGTAAAATTCCTGCTATTTGAGCTGCTGTAAACTTCATTAAATTAATTTAAAAGGTTTTAAAACCGCATGAAACCACTTCATCTTGGCAAAAATATAAAATTTAATTAAAATGTTAACGTTCTATCAAGACTTTTGGGAAACAAATAAAATATTTTGTCACTGGTTTTGATAATGCTTTCAAATGCAATTGGTCTGAAGCTTCCACTACATCTTCAATAGATTTATCCTTTTTTAAAATACGAATAGGTTCACTTGATTTACTATAAGCTTGATTTTTCAACTTGCCTTTGAATACAAAATAATCCGCTTCTTTGTCGGAAATTCCGGCAATAGAAATGTATTTATTTTTAATCGCTAATAAACTCTCTTTGTTTGGTTTATCACCACTCATTTGAATCTTTAGTAAATCACGATTCAATATCATTCTACATAGTGATTGTAAGACAAAATCATCTTCAAATTGCCATGCTTTTATTGACCCCATTACATCATAATCATCCAAATAAGAAAACTTATCTAACACACTTTTATCGAAATCTACTAATGAAATTTTGTTTTGCAAAAAGAATTGCAAAGGTTCACTACAAGGTAAAATCGTTCCTTTTTGAGTCAATTCTTTGGCGCGTTTTAGAATTTTGGTCAAGATTAATTCCGCAACAACACTGGTTTTATGCAAATACGCTTGCCAATACATCAATCTTCGGGAAACCAAAAACTTTTCAACTGAGTAAATTCCTT
>JAHRWO010000051.1 GCA_019105125.1 Flavobacterium sp. | reverse complement strand
AGTCTCTATTATCATTCAAATATGGAATACCAGCTTTTAAACTTTCTTCATTTTTATATTCAGAAAAGTCATGTTCCAGTTCATCAATAATTTGATTTGAAATATTGAATCTCTTTGCAAAATAAGGTGTCGCAAATACGATGTCGTTCGGAATAATCTGAATAACATTTTCTAATGATTGTTTCTCGTCTTGATAAAACTTAAAGACTTCATTATGTAACTCGTATTCTGTAACTTTTTCATTAAGCAAATTTTCAAACTCACTTATTAGATATTTTTGTGCTTCACCGATAGAAATATTAAATTCTGTTATTTCATCGTAATTAACATTTTCCGGAATCTCTGAATGTAGCTCATAATTTGAGCCTACTGCTTCAATCAAACTAAAAGTATATTCATCATCCCAAATTGTTTCTTCCAAGGAGCTTAACATTACTTTGTCAGAATATGCACTTGTTAAGAAAAGTGAGATTATAATTTTGTAGTTTTTAGAAGTAAGGTCATTATTTTTAAGAAAATTTAAACTTGCATTACCTATATTCTTCATTAGTAATGGTGAATTATAAAACTCAGGAAACTTAATGATGGCATTTATTGCCTTCCCGTATTCGTTATGCTCATTGTGATGGTGAAGTATTCTATTTAATAAACTTGGTTTAAGTTCTTCTAAATCGTTTAAAATGCCAGGAACAACTTTGTTCAATTCTTTTGCTCTAACCGTTACTGAATCGTATAAATTAACTAGAAGTTCTATTGTAGCGGTGTTGTTATAAATCTCATTGATTTGATTATTTATACTCGTAATCTCGCTTGTTGCAGATTTAATTTTTTCATTCCGAATAAATTCACTCAGTTTTTTTACATCTGGATTTTTAGAATCCAATTTTGAATGAATTGTTTTTTCTGCATCTTCGAACTTACCGCCTTTGATAAGGATGCATGAATAGCGAAAGTAAAAATCATTGCGAATTTGTAGTTCAGCTTTGTCAATAAGGTTAATATTTTCTAATTCAATATTCTCATTGAGTTTAATTTTACAAAGTTCAATTCTCCCAACGATGTTGAAATATTGCCCATCGTTTTTATTGACACAATAAGTTAAAGCATTTGAATAATCATTTCTTGCCTGAATTAAATTACCATTTTTTTCTCCGTTTTGTCCAAGTTCAAAATATAGTTTGCTAATTATTTCGTTATGTGTTTCAAGGAGTTTAGGAATCTGATTAAATTTATTGAACTCTGAATTTTTGATGAAATCCAAATTATTTTTTAACGCTTTTATCTTGTCATGTGAATCTGAACTAGGAATGGAGTCAAATCGCAATTTTGAAATTTCATAAAACACAGTTTCTGCAATACTGTTAAAACTAGTTTTGTCAGATAAACTCGTTAAAAGCTTCTTAGAATCTAAGACTTTGTTATATATTTCAATGGCGTCAGATATTTTTCCTTTATTTTTTAAATCTTGTGCTTTTATGTAAAAACATTCGGCATACTTTGTTACCGCCAACGGATGTTTTGAGGTTAGTTTAAATAATGCTTCCTGCGCTTCATCAAATCTTTTCTTTTCAATTAATCTAATTGCATTTTTGAATTTTGTGTCTGCTTTATTTAGATAAACAAGTAACCAGACAATCCCAATTATGACTATAATTATTAATGCTTCCATCAGTTAGATTTGATTTTTATAGTTAATGTGTCCTTGGGCATTATTAAATCACCGGGTTTTAAATTATTATCCTCTTGAATTGTTTTATACATTTCCCAGTTATTAAAAAAAATGTATGCAATCTTAGAAAGGTTATCACCTTTTTTAACTACATATTTTAACTCAATTACATTAGATGTTTTTGAAGGTTCTTTTAACTGTTGAATTTCTGATTCTTTTTGTTTCAGTTCAGAATTTAAAGCCGTTATTGTCGAATCTTTTAATTGAACTTCGGAAATATATTTCTGATTATTTGGTCGCTTGATAAGTGAAATACCAGAAATAATGATAAGTATAACAATTAATAACAATAACCATTTTTGTCTATTCAGAATTTGGTGAAACTTAAGTTTCCCTTTTTCGATAACAACAAACCCGCTTAAATCAGAATTACACTGTGGACAAGTAGTTGGATTTGAAGTAAAGTCGGGAAGACCCGACTTATCACATACTGGACAATTCATTTTATAAATATTTTTTAGCTACTTCAAGACTTTCATTTAAAATTGCATAACCTTCGTCTCGCTTGCCTGTTTGGAAACAGTTTAAAACTAAGTCGTGTTGTTTTTTGAGATAGGTTGCATCTTCATGTGCATTGGTTTGTCCCAAAGCACCGGTTCCGTGTCCGTTGATTGCTGTATCCGCCGCAGTTTTAATTCTGAATAATGCAAATAAATCAATATAATTATCAGTTATTTTATCAACTTGACCTGTAATTTCTACTTTTTCAATTGGGTCTGCTCTGTCGAAATCTTTTAAAAGTTCTATTAATGTTTTAACATCTGATTGACGCATGATGGTATTGTATTCATTAATAAGCATAATTGCTCCTGAAATAATATTTTC
>JAHRWO010000035.1 GCA_019105125.1 Flavobacterium sp. | reverse complement strand
ATATTCTCTACTACTTTAGAGTTATCCCAAAGTGATTTTAATATTGAAGAAAAAGATTTAGCTCAAATAGAAGGAATACATTGTAATGATAGTGTACTTATTGTTTTGGACTTCCATTCAGGTGACAGTTACACTCTTTTTGATATAAATTCAGGAAAGATTATTAGGCGTTTTGGAGCAATAGGACAAGGGCCTAATGAAATACCATTAGGAACATACGGATATATTGAAGATAAGTATTTTTATCTTTTTTACGACCCAATTGGATACATAGGAAAGTATTCAATAGATTCTTTGTGTAATACAAAAAGCATTTCACATCCTCATAGATTAGCCAAATATCAATTGGAAGAAACTCAGTTATCAAGAGCAATATCATTAAATGATTCTATTTTCTTAGGAGCTGGTACATATAAGTCTAAATTTCAATACACACTTTTCAATAAATACAACAATATTTTAGATTACGGTATAGAAATATACAATTCAAATAGTAAAGATTTCAATAAATATCACAAATTCTTATCAAATCAGGGGAACTTAAAAAAACGCCCTAACAGGAATCAATTTGTATATTCACTGAACTTTTCCTCAAATTTAGATATTGTGGAAATAAACAATAATAAAATACATTTAATTAAATCTCTCCATTTTGCTAATCCAAATTATCAACCAGTAAGCAATGACAACTTAAATCGAGTAATACCATCAAAAGAAAATATTATCGGTTACCTTGATATCTGCGCTACAAAAGAATACATATATGCTTTATATGCAGACAAAAAGAGATTTACAGACAACAAAAGCAATAATTATAATTCAGATACTATATTAGTATTTGATTGGAATGGTAATCCCATCAGAAAGCTAAAGTTAACAAATGAAGCTTACTATATATGCATAAATGAGGATCGTCAAATGCTTTATGCGGCAGTAAAAGATGCCTCTTATGGCTGGTCTATCATATCATACAAATTATAAGTTGGTTATAGAATAAAAAAGATTCCCTATCATTAAATATAATTATATTTTAAAAAATAAACAATTTAACACCATGAGCAACAAACACCAGGACTGGTTATCCTCCAATTCACTTACAGAATACCCGAACGACCGGATATTAGTTCTAAACTCTGTTGGCACAGTAGATAGCGAACAGCCCGTCAAAGTAAAGATAAAGGGGAATGTTCTGGGATGATGGTAATATGACCGACAAACAGAATGACACAGATGCCATTCGAGTATCCGAGCTGAAAAACAGTAGTCAAAGATAGAAAATAGCCTAATAAACAACTATTTTAACTAATAGTTTAAAGAAAAAATAAAGTTCAGATGAGTTCATTATAAAAATTAATAAAATCACATCTATTATAGATCATGAAAACAAAATATCTTTCCTTATATTCGTTATTATTTTTTATTTCATGTAGTCAAAATAATGATATAAAAAATTTATATACCAATGAGAGCACTTCTATTATTAATATACAAGAAGATCTAAAACAAATATCACATTTGGACTCTGTGTTTAATGATGTAACATTTCTTCCTTTAGAGACTAAAGAAGAATGTTTAATTTCTCGTATATCTACATTAAAAATCAGTGATTCACTTATTTTCATCAATGACAACAGGCGAAGATTATTAATCTTTGGAAAGGATGGAAAATTCAAAATTCAAATCGGACAATCGGGGGAAGGTCCTGGAGAATTCTTAGACTTAAAAGATTTTATTATTAATAAAGATAATATAGAAATACTTGATTTCAAAAAAATAGAAACATACAATTTTGAAGGAAAACATTTAAGTACTAAACGCTTCGATCTTTCTGATCCTAAAAAATATTGTAACCCAGATCATTTCAATCATTCACCATTAGGAGGATACTATTTATGGGGAGGGACCTTTGGAATAAAAGAGTTCGGTGCTGAATATGATCGATATATGATGTATCATGTCAACAATGATTTCAAAATTCAAAAAGGATATTTTCTCATTGAACATGGAGCAGGCTCATCACATAATCGTTTTACTAAGTATAATGATAATATAATTATTGATCCTCATTTTGGCGACTACAATATATATCAAATTGATAATAAAGGGATTGTATACTCACGCTATTTTCTCAATTTTGGAAAAAATGCATATAGAAAAAAGATCCCTATACCTAAAAAGAATCAAAGAGAAACATATGAAGATCTAAGTAATTATGTATTAAGTTTTAATGATTTTTTCGAAACAGACAAATGGTTACATTTAACATTTCAATATCAAAACACAGTCTTTAGTGCTCTCTATAATAAAGAAAAAGAAAAATGTTTTCTTCTGAGTGCTGCAAATAAAAATCTGAAACCGGATGAGATACGTTATTGGGGAGCATACACTATAACTAAAGATCAACTGGTTATGCCTATTGAAGCTAACTGGCTCAAAATTGAATTTGATCGTTTGTCTCATCAATACATGAAAAAAATCAACCTTAATCAATATAAAGATATAAAAGAGTCAGATAATCCGGTTCTTGTTTTTTACAAATTAAAATAGAGTGAATCACATCATTCGACTATCTAATCTGAAAACTGTAGTAGTTATAGCTTTTAGATCTTAATATTCGTTTCTTAGCATATTCTTTCTTTTGTTAATAATATAGAGATATGGGATATTTTAACACATTACTGTTTTTGTTTATACTAGTGTTTTCTTCTTGTAAGTATGAGACTAAAAAGCACGAAGCATTGAACACTTTTTATATTGAAGACTTTCAGAATAAAGTGCTTGGGGTTGATGAGCTTGCTTCTGGAATGAAATTATTACCGTTAAAATTAGGTACTGACCAGTTGATTGGAAAAATCAAAGATGTCTGTTTTATTGGTGATACTATTTATTTATTGGATGAGATGACAGCTTCTATATATTCTTTCGATATGAAAGATGGAAAATGTATTGGCCGTATTTGTAAAAAAGGAAATGGACCGAATGAGTATGTAAATCCAGTGGCTTTGTCTGCAGATTCAGGAAAATTATATGTGCTTGATATGCCAACATCTCGTATAATAGAATTTGATAAAAGTCTGAATCCTATAAGAGATCTTAAGTTTAATTTCCCTTCCTCTGACTTTATAGCAATCAATACAGGATTCTTATTGTATAATCTGGCTCCTAACAGTGAGTTGAACAAATATGTTTATCTCAACAATAAAGGAGAATGTATAACTAGTTTTGTTCCAGTAGATAAAAATCATTCCCCTAATAATAATTCATTTGGAAACCTTGGAAAGCCTTTCGTGAAAGATGAAAATGATAAAGTTTTTGTGTCTGAATCTTATAGTAATATTATTTATAAATGGGAGAAGGAAAACTTTATTCCTATTTATCGAATAGATTTTGGAAAATTAAATGTGCCACTGAATGTGAATAAGAATAGAACAGATCTTTTTGAGGAACCATATGCGTTCCATAGTAACAGCTTTGTTTTTTCTGAAATACTGGTTCCCAGCTTTTTTTACAAGTCGCATAGATATTATGGATTTATCCCCAAATCAGGTGATAGTCCAAAGTTTGGCATTGTTAAAGATAGACAATATGATATACCGTTTTTCCCTCAATGGCAAAACGGGAATCAATTGATAGCTATAAGTCGTTACGAAGCGGTGAAAAACTATTTTGAAGATTATAAACAAGTAAAAGAAGATTCGATTGCTGAGTGTTTTGAGCCGGAACATCCAGTCTTGGTAATTTATAATTTGAAATCTATTTAATATCAAAGGTTTATAACTGAAAAAGCAACCGTTAAGCAGGGAGGTAAAACACCTAGTAATGAACACGAAAGAAATTTTTAATACATTAAAAAACTATCCAACTAAAATGAAAATAATATTTTATCTGCTACCTCTATTGGTCTTATTATCTTGTAGCCAAAATCAAAAAGCTGACAATTTATCAATAGAAGTTATTTCTATAAATCTAGATAAAAAAGAAAATAAAGAAATGTCTGAGTTTATTGAAAAAATAGAGCTCGTACCTCTACATACGGATACGAATAGTATTATTTCTACTTACAAAAAAATAGACTATTGTGATGAACTTGATATGTTTATAATATTAGACAAGGAATTGGTTGTTTCTCTTTTTTCAGGGGATGGCCAATTCATTGCTAATTCAAAAAACGTAATTGGGGAAGGTCCGAATGAGTATAGAACAGCAGTCGACGTTATTTACAATCCCTTTTCAAGAGCCATAGAAATACTAAATCCATATGGAACAATATATAGATACAATACATCTTTTCAATTTATAGAGAAAATTAGTCTTGAACAGAACAGTAAAATATTCTCCCGATTTGTATCTATTAGTAATAATGAATACATTCTTACCCCTGTGATGTCTGGATACAAAGATGCTACCATAGTATTTTGCAATTATAACAAAAAGAAAATTATCAAAAGTATTAGTTATGAAGAAGATTGTATTTCTTCTATAACAATGAACTATAACCCATTCTTCACCTCCAACAATAACCTTATATTTTCCCCATTGTGTTTAAATTATAGTTTTTACCAAGTAGATCGAGTCAATCAGGATATCTCGCCTATAATAAAGCTTGATTTCGGTGATAATACTATACAAAAAGAATCATTAGTCGAAAAATTTGGCAACTCTTCTCAAGAGAATGAGAATCGGGAAGATATAGAAAGAAATCTAAAAACATTAAATGATATAAACTCTTTTCTATTAAAATCAAGTGCATCTATCCCCATCATAAAATTTTTTAATGAACAATACATATATACATAGAGTATACAAAACAATAATAGAATATCTGATTCTCCGCAAACACACCTAATATTTTTAGTATATTAGCGCTCAAAAAGCAGGGATTATGAACATATTCAGTTTTACGGCTCATTTCGGTTCGGAGGAAGATTGTCGTTTGCATTTCAAGGAGCAGCGTGATAAG
>JAHRWO010000029.1 GCA_019105125.1 Flavobacterium sp. | reverse complement strand
AATAACAGGCAAATGGGCTTTCCCCGACTCTTCCCGTGAAATAGAGATTTATAAACAGAACAACAAATATTACGGAAAAATTATCAAAGTTTCGGGTGAGGATAAAAAAGAAAAGGTAGGGCACATTATGTTAAAAGATTTGGTTTATGACCAGGCCGACAAGAAATATACGGGAGAAGCTAACTCTCCTTCGGGCATGACTGCATCGGGCGAAATAGTGCTACTTGATGAAAACAGGCTAAAAATAAGCGTGTCAAAGTTTTTCATCATTAACAAATCATACACCTTAACAAGGATAAAATGAAACAATTCACACTTGTCATAGCTGTATTATTCCTGCTAATACAATCGGCAAATGCACAGACCGGACTTAGTTTTAATAAGCTGGATTCGCTTTTAAAATATGCTGAAAACAACAGTGCATCCATCAAAACAGGAGAACAGCAAAGCCTGTTGGCAAAATGGCAAAAGATTTCGGCGCAGGCCGGGCTGGTAAATTTCAGAATGCAAACCAATTTCAATTTGACCAATAATCTGGAATTACCGGTTACATTTCTTCCGGCGGAAGCGTTTGGCGGAACACCGGGGACATTTAAAGAAGTTACCATGGGTCAGCAATACATTGGAAATTTGAATTTAGCCCCGCAAATCGACATTATCAACCCCGCAAGCTGGGCAAAACTAAAAAGTGCCAATGTGAATGTAGAACTTACAAACGTAAATAATCTACTTATAAAAAAATCGCTCTTTGAATCTGTTTCGGCTACCTATCACAATATCATTTCATTGCAGGAACAGATAGAAATCACTGAAAAAAGTTTGCTGGCCGCGGATACTCTGTTGACAATCATGCAAAATAAATATTCTGAAGGTATTGTAAGGCAGCAAGATTTGAACGATGCTCAAATCAATAAATTAGCGCTATCGGATAATCTGGAACAATTAAATTTATCCTTAAAACAACAATACTACAGTCTCAAAATTTTATGCGACATTCCTGAATCTACTACAATAAGTATTGGCGAACAGCCCGACTACAACAAACCGATTATTACTGGTTTGCATGTTGACAATCAGTTGCAATACAAATCATCGCTTCTGAACCTTGAACTGGCAAAAGCGGATTTAAAAACAAATCAATTGATGCAATATCCTACTGTTTCGCTTGTGTATTATAATGCCTGGCAGCAAAACAGTAACACTATGTTTTTTGATAATGATGTTAATTGGTTAAATGCTCAATATATCGGTTTAAAGTTAAGTGTACCGTTCCCGGATATCAACAGATATACACTTACAAAAAGTTCGCGAATCAATAAAACTATTTCGTTGCAAAATGCAGAACATACGAAACTTCAAAACGAGCTAACAAATAAACAATTGGTTTTGGATTACGAAAAAGCATATTCACAGCTCAATACCTCAAAGCAAATTTATCAACTAAAAGAACAAAACTATGGTTTGGTGCTGAACCAGTTTAATATGTCAATACTTTCATCTGACAAGTTGATTATTGCTTTTAATGATATGCTTGCAAGCCGTTTGAATTACAGCAGTGCGCTTGCAAATTTGCTCTACACAAAGTCGAAAATTGAAATAAACAATACCATAAAATGAAAACAAACATCTATTTTATCCTGGGTTTTGTCGCATTGGCTTTGCTGAATTCGTGCGGTAAAAAATACACGGAAACTAAACCTGAGTACCGGAATATTACGGAAACCGTTTTTGCCTCGGGTGTTTTAGTCCCCGAAAACCAATACAACCTTACAGCACAAAGCGATGGTTATCTTATTTCATTAAACTTTGAAGAAGGCGATATCGTTGAAACAGGCTATTTACTTGCCGAAATTGACAACAAAACATACGACATTAACTTGCTTGGTGCCAACCAGCTTTTAGACATAGCCATCAGCAATCTGTCTCCGGGCGCTCCTGCTTTAAAGCAAATAGAAGCAAACTTGTTGGTTGCTGAACAAAAAATGAAGCAAGACGAAACCCAGGTTGAACGCTACAAAAAATTATACGATGCCAACAGCGTTTCAAAATTAGAATACGAAAATGTATTGCTCGCTTTTGAAACATCAAAAGCAAATCATAAGGCATTGCAGGAAAACTATAAATTGCAGGAACAGCAGGCCGAGCAACAACTCATTAACCAAAAAACCCAAAGCGGCATTAATAAAGTGCTGCAGGGAAATAATGAACTAAGGGCAGTAATAGGAGGTAAAGTTTACAATAAATTCAAAGAACTTGGCGATTACGTGCGCCGGGGCGAAATTATTGCTGTGATTGGAAGTCCGGCTAATCTGTATGCTAAATTAAGTATTGACGAATCGAGTATTTCAAACGTACGCGTAAACCAACAAGTTATAATTCAACTGAATACGGATAAAGCTAAAAATTACAAGGGAATGATTACCGAAGTTTACCCATCGTTTGATATTCAAACACAATCATTCAGTTGTAAAGCGATTTTTACCGATAGTCTGGATTTTCTGATGTCGGGCACACAAGTTCAGGCAAACATCATCATAAAAGATAAAGACAGTGTACTTGTAATTCCTCGTAAATATTTGGATTTTGGAAATACAGTACTGGTTAAAAGTGAAGGGGAAGTTAAAGTTGAAACAGGATTTATTTCCAATGAATGGGTAGAAATACTCAGTGGAATTAATGAAAACACAGTAGTACAGGCGGAAAAGAAATAAACCCAACTCACAATGAAGTTATTTAAAAAGAAAATAAATCTGGGTGTGGATTACGAAATTGCCTTTACCCACATATTGGCAAGGAAAATGCAAACTTTTGTTGCTTCACTTGCGGTTGCCATAGGCATTGCAGCATTCGTTTTCTTAAATTCACTGGTTGTTGGGTTTAACCGAAGTTCAGATGAGTCGTTCTTCAAAACCATGCCTCACGTTCGCATTTACATTGACGATGAATTAAGTATGCCGATTCAGAAGAACGAAACAAATCAGCGGACTTCTGTAATTGTGAACCCCAAAATAACGAACAACAGCGATAAGTTAATAAACCCGGAAAAGATTGTTGAACAACTGGAAACGAAAGAATATGTTTTAACGGCAGCCCCGTGGCTGAACGTCAACCTGTTTTACAATAATGGTATTTCACAATTGAACGGTAGTAGTTCGGGCGTAAATATAATGGAAGCAAACACCTTATTCGATATAAAATCCACCATGGTCGAAGGCGATATGAACGAATTGCTTAGCACGCCAAATGGGATTATTTTAGGAGTCGGCATTGCTGATAACCTGAATGTCAGATTAAATGACAATATCAGTATTGTTTCCCCTTTGGGGATAATTAAAGTTATGAAAGTCGTTGGTTTTTTCAAGACAAGCAATTCGGTGGTTGACAAAACCAAGTCATACATCAATTTGTCGATTGCCCAGCAATTAATGGCACAAGGCCCTGATTATCTGACCGATATTTACATTAAAATTAAAAATCCAAACGATGCTCCAAAACTTATTTCCGATTTAGAA
>JAHRWO010000008.1 GCA_019105125.1 Flavobacterium sp. | reverse complement strand
AATAACATATCCATTGATACCGTTTATTATTAAATCTCTATTCCCATCAGCATCTGAAACAACAGCAGGTACACCAAGAGCCAAACTTTCTATTACCGAATAAGGAAGGCCTTCATAGCGAGCTGTTGAGATGTATAGCTTTGATTGTTTTACTATATCAAAAATAGTTTCCCTGCTTGTCCATTCTAGTAAAACTACTTTATCATCTAAATCTAGCTCATGAATTAAATTTTGAACTGTTTTTAATCTATCACTGTGGTGTCCAACACCCATTATTACCAAACTGATAGCTTTTTCATTACTAACTTCTTTAAAAACTTTTATCATAAATTCAATATTCTTTTGATAAGAAGGCCTACCTACTGTACAAATATATGATTCTGGTAATTTTATAGTACTAGATTTAAAATCATGAATAGGTTTTATACTGTTATTAAACAACAATACCTTGTCTTCGGGATAACCAACTTCATTTATTGCTCTAACTCTTTCAGAATTGGATGAAGCTAATACATAACTATTTTTAAAAGCCAAGGTTTTCTCTATTAATAAATATAATTTCTTTTTTAAAGTGTTTTCTGTACTTAAATAAGAAAATGCCTGAGGTGTGTAAAGAACTTTGATGTTTAGCCATTTTCCTACTAATCTTCCTAAAACTCCTCCTTTAGAGCTATGTGCATGTATTAAATGTGGGCGCTCATTTTTAATTATTTGGTAAGCATACATCAGGGCTTTTAGATCCTTAATGAGGGAAATATTTCTGTATATTGGTAATTTATAGTCTTTAATTTTTTGATTTTTATTATCAATAAAGGGTTTATTCGTGTCATCAATACCGTGAATGATAACATTTTCAAATAAATCTGAATTGAGATTCTCTGTTATTATTCTTACAGACACATCTACACCGCCAACTGAGTGTAAAACATGTGCAATTTTAATTTTATGCATTTTGCTTTTTTTGATTTAGAGGTAGGGTTACAAAAATAGTAAAAATTAGACACCCGAATTGTCTGTGAAAAATATTTTCAACAAACATCATTACTGTAAAACAAATAATTACTGCAACTGGGGAAAAATTTTTTTTATTAACTATAAAATAGTTAAAAAGAAAATAAAACAATAAAGCTAAAGCAAAAGCTCCTCCAATTAAATAAAAATCCAAGTATTGATTATGTGTATTATATTTTCGGCTTAAAAACCAATTTTTACGAGAGTAATCTTGTATACTATCTTTATAACATTGAACCATGGTGTTCTTAATGTTGGAATATGAATTTGTGCCAAGAAAAAAAGAAAAATCATTTTGATTTATCACCTGCTTTGCACAATTCCATATAATAATTCTTGGTTCTGATTCTTTAAACTTTTCAAGACTTTTTTCAATATTACTCTCTAAAAAAAATCGCTTTGTTATATTTGGATTTAAGAATAAAAAAGTAGTTAGTAGAGCTACTAATGAAATAATCATAAAAACTTTATGTTTGATATTTCTTTTAAAATAGAAAAAAGAATATATTATTGAAATTAAAACAAATGAAATTATTGAGATACGTATTGAAATAAAGAATATAAATAATACTGAAATCAATAAACTTGCAACAAAAAAAGCTTTAAACTTTTTATTATGAAGTAATTGTTCTAGAGATAAAACTATTGAGATTAAGCAATAAATCCCGGTGTATGGCCGCTCTAAAACTAATACTGCATTTGTGGCCCAACTATCAGCAAACGGGAAAAAACCAAATTTATCGTAAAAGATAAAAATATTTACTAATGAAATTATTATGATTAAATTGACAGAGCAAATGGCGGCAATTTTTACAATTTGAGTATTGTTTATTCCAAATACCAAAATTGGAACTAAAATTAAATAACCGTATCTTGAATAATAATTTAAATCATCAGAGAAAGATTTATTAATAAACGCTTGTAAAACTAAGTAAAAAACCAAAACAGCAATTATGAAAAGAGGCGATTTAAACCAAGTTATTATCATTGCTTTTTGAAATCTTAAACCAAATAATAAAACCAAAATTATAATAGATATATTTGAAAGAGCATTGCCAAAAGGCATGACTAAAATCAATATTCCAAAAAGATAGTCATAAACTAAAGGGTTTGAAAAAAATAATTTCATTTTCTTAAATAAGTTATGTTCTTAAATATGGTTATTATTTTTAAAGGCATCAACAATAAAATAATATTCCTAATCAATCCTAAAATAGGATAATAACCAAAATATAAGTTGTGACAGATAACCCTTAACCTATTATAAGCTTGTGTTTTTCGTTTTTTAATTGAAATGCTATTAGGATTTAACTCTTTTTCTAATAATATTTCGTTTACGTTCCCTACTTTAAACTTTTTTAAAACCTCAAAATAAAAAGCATAATCTTCAGATGCTTTGTATTCAGTTGGATAAAAACCTGCTCTTAAAATAACTTCTTTTCTAAACGCTATGGCTGGATGAATTAAAACCGAAGATGACAAATATATTTTTTTTCTTATTTCATAATCGTACAGAGGTACCCTTAAGTTATATAAAAAAGAACCTTTTGTGTCAACAATCTTTACATGGGAACCTATAAGTTTCAATTCTGGATTATCATTAAAAAAAGATTCTTGAATTTTAAATCTTTGACCTAAACACAAGTCTCCTGAGTCTAATCTTCCAATAAATTCATAATCTAGGTCAATAATTTTTTTTAATCCAAAATTAAGAGCATTTTCAATTCCTTGGTTTTGTTGTAAATAAATAAAAAATATTTCACCATTTGATTTAAATACCTTTGAAATCAATTTTTCATCAAAAACATCATTGCTACCATCATCAACAATTAACAAATCAACTCTTTCATCTTCATGAATTGATGTTACTGTTTTTTGTAAGCCTTCTGGATCGTTATAGTGTGGGATTAATACTATTGTTTTATTCTTCATTTTTTACCAATATAAATGTGGCTTGATAATGTTAATGTAATAGCTACACAAAGCCAAAAACCATAAATTCTGAATGTATCTAACTGAAAAAAATTAAAACTATAACCTATAAAAGAAATAAACAAAATCATTCCCAAAGTCTTAATTTCACTTGTATCATTCCTAATAAACGAATATGATTTTTTAAATAGTGTGTAAATTAAAAAAATAAAAATCAAGAATCCTATTATTCCTGTTTCTGCAAGTAATCTAATGTATAAATTGTACCCCGGAGGGAAAGCGGGCTCGTTTTTATTTAAATACAAATATTTAAATTCCCAATTATCTTTTTTGGCCCAAATAGGGTAATAATCTATAGCATGATAAACTTGCTGTCCATATCCAACTCCCACAAAAGGATTTTCTAAAAAAACCATGAAATTTGCATACTGAATTCCAAATCTAGATTGATTCGATATATTTTTCTTTAAGTTTCCTTTAAAATCTAAAGATTCAATTTTTTTTCCTATATCATTTAATATTTTCTCTGGCTTTGTTATAAAAATAAAAGTAGATAAAAGCAGAATTATTACAATAGACGATTTTAAAAATCTTACTAACTGTTTTTTACTTAAATAAATGAAAAAGAAAGCAATAAGTTGAATAAAAACAACTATCAATGCAGTTCTTGATCCTGAATAATAAGTTAAAATAAGAACTAATAACGTAGGTAAATACTTGTATAAATTTTTGCTTGTTAAAATATAACTAAACATCCAACCTGAAATTGTTATTAAGAAAGTCGCTAAGGCTGGCGGCTCCCATGAAACGGAAGATATTCTTATTCCATGATTATCAGATTCTACAAAAGGAAAATAATCAAATAATAAAAGTACTTTATAAGCTGGAAAAAAGCCTGTAATGATATAAATTATTTCAAAAAAAGAATAGATAGAGGAAAAAATAAGACTACATAATAGAATTTTCCTTATTTTGTATAAGATATTTTCAGTTTCAATATGTCTCAGAGAATATAGATATAAAATAAAAAACATTCCGCAAGAAATTAAAAGAGAAATAAACTGTCGGATAAAACGATTTAAACCAGGAGTTTTTTTGTAATAGTTATCTAAAACACTAGGAAAATTAAAAACTATAGTTAAAACATTCCACAAAAGAAAAATTAAAACTATGATTAAAATTGGATTGTTGTAAATAAAAATTTTTTTGGTAAAGACAATTTCTAAAATTACAAAGAGAAAACCTAAGAAAAAGAAAATCGCTGAAGATTCTCTTTTAAATTCAGCCAGTTCTTTAATTCCTTCCCAAGAGTTAAAGGGTATGAAAAAAATACCTAATAGAAAAAGAAAAGTATATATATGCCTTAATGTTAACTTCATTTTCTATTTTTTAAATTGTTTTATTAGTAAATACCTTTGAATTAATGAACGAATTAACCAAATTAAAGCAACAAATATTAAAATACTCTCCATAGAATTTGAAATAAAAAGCTGAAGAAACAAAATTATTACTGTTATTAAAATTACATAAATATTTGATTTTTTTAAATTCTCCATAGAAACTTTTGCTTCAAAAGCTGAAAGAATGGATGATGAGTAAAGCCTTAGAATACCAATTATGCATAACAAAATTATTATAAAAAAATAGCTTTCAAATTTAAACTTAACAATGCTTAAGTATGAAAGAATTAAAATTAAAACAATATTAGCAATAGCCATTAAAAAGCCTATTTTAACAACATCTTGATTTTGTTTTAGAAATATACTGATTGTGAAATTTTTTTTAAATTTTACTAATTTTTTGAAACCAATATAATTTTGAAGAATAGAAAAAGGAGCAATTATTAGGTTAGATAAATAAAAATAATCTCCAAATTCTCTTGTAGAAAATTTATACTCTATAACAAAACGATCTATAAAAGTGGCAATAGTAAAGGTTGCAATGGAAACGAAAAAATGAAAAAAAGTTGACCACAAGTTGATTTTTTTTTCACTAAAAATAAATTTCACTTTTAATAAAATAAATAAAATTGTACAAACACAACTAAATATTATATTAATAAAAATTGCATTTATTAAGCAATCAAAATCGTTCACATCAAAAAAGAAAAAATATAGCGTAACAATTAATAAAAATATTTTCCAATAATTTGCCACAAGTTGCGATAAAATATAATCTTCATTAAGCCTAAGAACATTATACAAAAATAGTAACAAAACAACACTGAGAGTTCCAAAAAAAAGAAGCCCGTTATTAATTGATATTATTGAAAAATAATTCTTAAAAAAAATATAGCTTAAAAAAGAGGAAATTAACGCTAGCGAAATGCTTAGAATTAGTTGTGATTTATGTATTTCTATAGTATTCTGTTCTCGTTTAAAAGAAAATCTTAAAAAACCTTGTTCTGTTCCTAAAATACCAAATAAATACATTACAGATATGTAAGTAATAACTATTGAATATTTTCCATAATCTTCATCGGAAATAATATCTTTTAAAAAAAAATTTGAAATAAACAAACAACCTGCACCTAACACAATAAACAATAAAGAAAGATGTGTAGTTAAATATTTTATCGTATGGCTGAAAGTTTCTTTCAATATTTTTAAAATTTAAAAGGTTAATTTCAAAGTAAATGAAATTAACCTTATAACGTAATGATTGTATAAAATAGTATTATTCTGTTTTATTCAACACAAGATTAGCAATTTGTGGATAAATTGGAGCTGCAGTTTCTAAATACGGATCATAATTTCCATTATCATCTTTCTTTAAAGCATACTGCTTAGTTTCTGCATCATAAACCATATATTGGTTGGGCTTAAAAAAATAATTTATCTTATCTTGCTCAATCTCAAATGATCTTCCTTGATAGTTAAGAATTATTTTTTTAATCTCAATAGGCTGATTGTTTTTAAATTCGTTTCTTCCAATATCAAATCGAAAATCATTAGGAATTACACCTTCATCAAAATTAAAAACTACTTTTTGAAAACCACTTTCGGCTGGAACAGTATTCCAAATAGCCTTATCTTCCACAATCCACTCATTAGTTCCATCTTTGTAATACAATATTAAATCTGTTGAGTCTTTTGTTTTAATATCAACAACGAATTGAAAAACCTCTACATTGTCTTCTTTAACTTTTTGCTTGGTATTAGCGTCTCCTTCATTTTTACATGAGGTGAATAAAAATGAAAAAAGCAGGATTGAAAAACAGATTTTTTTAGTCATTTTAGTTATTTTTTTTGCAAATCTAAATATTTATTATTTAATAATCAAACAAAACTTTTCCTCTAAAATTTTCATTTATTGATACTTCTAATGGTCTGTTTTTCAAAACCACATCCCCAGTACTGTAAATATCCCCTGAAATGGAGTTAATAGGAAACAATATCATATCATTTGAACCTCTGTGGTAAAATGTAATAGCATTAGCAACTAGATTTTCTCCGTAAAAAATCCCATTTCCCCATGAGAAAAAAACATGTAAATTTTCTGTTTGACCCGTTATATAAAAATTAGAAACGTTATTACTTTCTACATAAAAATTAGTGCTGTTTAAT
Source organism: Flavobacterium sp. (assembly GCA_019105125.1). GTDB lineage: Bacteria > Bacteroidota > Bacteroidia > Flavobacteriales > Flavobacteriaceae > Flavobacterium. The sequence continues at coordinate 1,010 of JAHRWO010000008.1, read as the reverse complement.
GCCAATCTAAAGTTTCCAGTTCCAGCTCCATCGCTAATATCTATCGAAAACAATTTTAAATCGGAATAATTTAAAACGCCATCGCTTCTTATTTCTTGATCGGTTTTAGAATGAATTTCTGTTAAATTTGGAGCGGTTAAATAAACAGTAGTTTGTCCGTAATCTCTAGCAATATTACAAGAAGAGTTATCTTTAACAACAAGCATATCGCCATTTAATTTCACATCTAAATCATCAATGATGTTGTCTGATGTTACAACTTTAACTTCATAATTTGGCCCTTCTTTAACCACTAAACCAATGCCATCATACACTTTTATTTTTGTAAAGTTTTCTAATGGAAACGTTTGGGTAATTGGGTTACCATTTCCTTTGAAACAATCTTCAGAAATACCACAGCTTGTTATCAAAACTAGGCAACAAAAAAAAGTTATATGTAAAACTAATTTTTTCATATTATAATCGTACACCAACAGTGGCTTCAATGGCTTCGGCTCTTCCGCCGTGGGTTTTTAAACCAACTCCTGTGAAGAAGTTTTTGTAAAGATAATATTTTGCTCCAATTCTTTGATAAATATCAATTTCATAATCAAATGGCTTATAAACATAATAACCAAGTTGTGTTTCAATGGAAAGTTTATTAATAAATAACTCATGTCCAACAAACAAACCTATTCGTTTATAATCAGTTCCTGGTTCTGTGTATGATTTATGACCTTCTGGAAATGCTACAGATACAAATTCAATATAATCTCTTAAATAACGAGAGAAAAAAACATCTGTTCCTAATTGTAAAGCACTCTTTCGTCCAATTCGTTTATCGGCATACAAGCCAATATGATAGAACTGTCGCTGTCCTAAATGCGGAACTGGTCCTTCTGAAATTACAGTCATAAAAGCAATATTGTATTTAATTCTTTCTTTGTAAGTTGCTGATGGTTGTAATGAATCAACAATAAACTCTCGCTTGTCGTTGAAATTATAATTCAATCCTACGTTAAAAGCTATTG
>JAHRWO010000377.1 GCA_019105125.1 Flavobacterium sp. | reverse complement strand
TCGTGTATGTGAGTGACGCAAACGGTTGTGAAATTGTTCCGTTAAACATCACAATTCCTGAAGGTGTAGCAATAAACCCAACCGCTACTGTAACTCCAACTTGTACCAATAACGTGGTTTGAAATACTGTGGTAATTAAAGTAGATGCATCAGAAGTAGGTTCGGTGACGTATTCTTTGGATGATGCTACGTATGTTACTTCCAATACCTTTACCGATTTAGCCCCAGGAAACTACACTGCTTATGTACTTCATACCAATGGTTGTAAACAAACCACAACTTTTACTATTAATGCACTTCAGCCGATTACAAGTGTCATAACTCCAATAAGTACATTATGTTTTGGCGATTCTAACGGAAGTATTACTATTGTCGCTTCGGGCGGTACTGGTAGTCTTTTTTATGGCATCAGTCCAAATTTTGTAATGGGATCAAATACAACGTTCAATAACTTATCTTCGGGTAATTATACGATCCGAATTCAAGATGCTATAGGCTGTTTTATAGATCAAAATGTTTTTGTTAGTGAACCACAACAATTAACCGCTAGTATAGTTGAGATTTTTGAAGAAAATTGCGAAGGCGATAACAACGGAGCAATTGAAATTAGCGTAAATCAAGGAACAGCTCCATATTATACAAGTTTAAACCCGAACGGACCATTCATAGAGAATCGATTCCTTTTTGAAGATCTTTCAGGAGGCAACTCGTATACCATTTATATCAAAGACGCTAACAATTGTACAACCGAACTTCAAGCCACCTTGCAAGAACCAGTTCAAATAAATACTAATGTATTTGTAAAATATGGATGTCAGTCAAACGCAGTATTAATTCAAGTAGATCCGTTAGTAAGTAACAATGTCGTATATTCTTTAGACGGAGGAACACCCCAAACATCGAATACTTTTGAAAATTTAAATGATGGTGATCACACTGTTGAAGTAACACATGAAAATGGATGTATTGATATAGCGAACTTTACGATATCTAACCCGCTTCCGTTGTCAATTACAGCAACAGAAACAGGACTAAATCAAATTACTATTAATGTATTAGGAGGAAATCCAAATTATACTTTTTTCATTAATGACACTGATAATGGAAATTCTAATGTTTTCAATTATTACCAAAGTGGCACTTATCAAATTCGTGTGGTAGATGCCTTAGGTTGTGAGGAAACAATCGCTGTGTCAGCATTGTTTGTTGATATCTTTATTCCAAACGTTTTAACACCAGACAATGATGGTCAAAATGACACTTGGGGTCCTATTAACTCAGGAAACTATCCCAATATCACGACTGATATTTTTGACCGCTATGGAAGAAAAGTTAAAGTATTAAGACAAGGGGAAACTTGGGATGGACGCTATAATGGAAATGAATTACCAACAGGCGATTATTGGTATATCATAAAACTAGGAAATCCAAATGATAACCGAGAGTTTGTAGGAAACTTTACAATTTACAGATAATTAAAACTCCTGATGTTTTAAAGACATCAGGAGGATTTAACAATACAACTAAAATGACGATAATGAAAAAATTGATCTATATACTGAGTCTTTTCTTCATGTGTGCACAGGCACAAGAATTGACCATTCCAACACATACGCAATACTTGGCAGACAATCCATTTATTATTTCACCATCTTTTGCAGGGATTGGTGATTATGTAAAAATAAGAGGCAATGGACTTACACAATGGGTAGGTGTTGAAAATGCTCCAGACATGCAATCTTTAGCCGCTGATATGAGAATTGCTGATGAAAGCGGAATCGGAGTATTCTTTTATAACGATAGAAATGGAAATACGAGACAGTATGGTGGAAAATTTTCTTTTGCACACCATTTAATTTTAGATAAATATTATGATCAATTCTTGTCTTTCGGGATTTCCTATAATTTAAATCAATTTCGATTAGATATTGAAAATTTTAATGTTCCCGATAGAGCAGTAACAGATGACCGTTCTATCACAAATCACAATTTTGATCTATCCGTATTGTACCGTTTTAAAGATTCTTATCTCAATTTTACAGCGGCAAACATATTGAATAAAGACCTCAATATTTTTGGCATAAATGAACCTGGTAAATTACGAAACTATCAAATTTATGCGGGTTATGTTTTTAAGGAAAACATAAATCGTAGTTTTGAAATTGAACCTTCAACATTCATTCAATATTTTGAAAGTGACGGACGTTCTTCTACGGATTTGAATGTTAAACTAAGATGGGTTCAAAACAATGATGATTATTTTTGGGGAGGAATTAGTTATCGATTTTTGAACGATCAATTATTAAATCCAATCAATATTGGTCCAATGGGAGGAATAAAAAAAGGAAGTTTATATTTAGCCTACTCTTATCAACTTACAACTAACGAACTCATGGCATACAACAGCGGAACTCATATGCTAACCGTTGGTTTTGACATTTTACAAGGTATAAGCAACTGTCCTTGTACTTATTAATATAAATAAAAACCCCTTAAATCGTGTGATTTAAGGGGTTTTGGTTGATTTTGTACTTAAAATCGTACCCGGAGTGGGAATCGAACAAACCCCAACATCCTCTTTATTTTCGGGTGTTTCAAATTCTAAAATTTGAATGGTCACCGAATTAGTCCCCTTAAATATGATTTCAATTATATTGAAATAGCATACACAAATATAAGCAATTAATATCAATTTACCCAATAATATAAGGTTCAACTTGTTCAAATTTTAAGCCAGTATACTGGCAAAATTCTTCAATACTTACTAAGCTCTTTTTAGGCTTATTGAGTGACTTTCTTATGTCGTTCAATAGTCTTGAACTTTGACGATTACTTCTTCCTGTTATGAGCTGTATATCTTTTGGATATATGCATGCTCTTTTTAATGGTCGATTCATACTTTAACCTAGCTTTTGAGTTGGCTTTGAGATAGCTTAAAATTACTTAATTCTTGTTTCGATTTTACGCCGATTTGAGATTTTACATTAGAGTGAAAAAGAAAATATTTAGACAAAAGTGTTGACTTTAGACATTTTGGACATTGTTGTGTTTTTTGTTTGATTTTGTGTGGGAAATTTGCCCTGTAATTATTTCAGAAAGTGTTGCAACCGAGTTTTGAATGATTTGTGAAAGTGAAAAAATGTTGAACTAAAATTTTGATGTTATGGCTAGACAGAAAGGCATAATTAAGTTAAAAGGTACTATCGGGGATATTACTTTTTACAAAACGCAGGATGGGCATTTAGCTCGTGAGAAAGGTGGAATTGAGGCAAGTAGAATTGCTAGTGACCCTGCGTTT
>JAHRWO010000070.1 GCA_019105125.1 Flavobacterium sp. | reverse complement strand
AATGAGGTTGAAATCAACGGAGAACTAAAATTTGTTTATCCTCACCAATTAAAAGTGACATTACATTCCGATTTAAAAGTGCAGATTGTCAATTCTTATTTTAGAGGAAGTCATTATTTGATGGAAGCAAAATACGGTAATCGAATTTTGTTTTTTGAAAATGATGCAATTTTGGAGAATGAGGAAGTGGTTTGTTTGAAAAAAGTGTAACATCCCCCTAACCCCCTTCAAAGGGGGAATTGCAAATAAGATATGAAAGAAATTAAGAGAAATAAAATTATCCCATACAATCCGAAATTAAAAGAGTTGGCTAGAGAATTAAGGAAAAATAGCACACCAGCAGAAATTGTATTTTGGAAAATGGTGAAAGGTAAATCTTTAGGTGTAGAATTTCATAGACAAGCTCCAATGCTAAATTATATTGTGGATTTTTATTGTCATGAAATTGGTTTGGCAATTGAATTAGATGGAACTATTCATGATAATACTTTTTTGGAGGACGCAAAACGACAAGGAGAATTAGAACAACAAGGAGTTGTTTTTTTAAGGTTTTCAAATGATGAAGTACTCCAATATAGTCATCATGTCTTAAACGAGTTATCTGCGAAAATTAAAAAACTGAATAGTGATTCGTAGAAAAAGTTCCCCCTTCGAAGGGGGCAGGGGGATGTAAAAAAAATAGACCTTCAAATCTCTCAATTCAAAGGTCTATATTCTTTATTCTATGCTCTTTTATCTAATTTTTTAAATACTTTTCTAAGAATTGATCTTGTTCCCATAACAAATGTAAGATGTTTTCTTTGGCAACATAACCGTGACTTTCTTTTGGTAAAATTACCAATCTAGCAGGTCCACCTAAACCTTTTAATGCTTGGAAATAACGTTCTGATTGAAGTGTAAAAGTTCCAGGATTGTTATCCGCTTCGCCATGAACTAATAATAGAGGCGTTTTCATTTTTTCAGCATTCATGAAAGGCGACATAGTATTTTATACTTCTGGAACATCCCAATAGTTGCGTTGTTCGCTTTGGAATCCAAAAGGCGTTAATGTTCTGTTATAAGCACCACTTCTTGCAATACCACAAGCAAATAAATTCGAATGCGTTAATAAATTAGCCGTCATGAACGCTCCGTATGAGTGGCCTCCAATGGCTACTTTTTTACGATTGATGTAACCCAATTTATCTACTGCATCAATTGCAGCCTCTGCGTTAGTCACTAATTGTTGGATAAACGTATCGTTTGGTTCTGTAGTTCCTTCTCCAATGATTGGGAAAGCGGCATCGTCTAAAACGGCATAACCTTTGGTTACCCAATAAATGAATGAACCATAGCTTGGGAATGTAAACTCATTCGGGTTTTTATCGCTTTGTCCGGCTGAATTTTTGTCTTTGTATTCTGCTGGATAGGCCCAAATTAATAGAGGTAATTTTTCTTTTTTCGTTTTGTCATACCCCACAGGTAAATAAAGGGTTCCCGATAATTCTACACCATCGTTTCTTTTATATTTGATTACTTCTTTGTGAACGTTTTTAATACTTTCGAATGGGTTTTTGAAAGTAGTAATCGGAGTTAATTTATTTTTTGATTTGATGTTTCTGAAGTAGTAATTTGGATATTCGTTTTTCGATTGTATCATTACCAATACTTCTCCTTTTTTGAAATCTTCAATCGACATTAAGTCTTCTTTTTTATCTTTCATTTTTGAAGTGTACAGACGTGTTTTCTTTAGGGTATTGAAATCAAACTCATCGATAAATGGAAATTGTCCATCTTTGGTATGACCGTCACCTATTAAATAGCCTTTATTGTTTTCAATTGCAATTACGTATCTTCCAAATTCGTTCTTTTTCATCTCGAAATTTCCAGGATCAGAGTAGATGTCTTGTGAATTTCTATCTTCAATAATTTTTGGAGCTACAGCAGTATTTGAAGGATTGAATAAATACGCTTTAGTATTTCTAGTATCGTACCAAGAATCTGCTACAATCGCAATGTTATCGTTTGCCCACATGATGCCCGCATAACGTTGTTGGGTTTTGATTAAGCTTGTTGGGTTTGATGTAAAAGGCGCTTCCCACAAGAATACTTCGTCTCTGAAATCCACTTTCATTGCTTGATCTCCGCCATCTAAAGCTTCCACAAAGTATAAAGTAGCAGGTTTGTCAGCTCTCCAACCCATGCTTCTTTTTCCTTTTCTAACCGATGAAAAACCTTTTGGCATAATTTCCGTTAAAGGCACTTCGTTCACCACTTTAACTTCTTTTCCGTTCGCATCATAAACCGTAGTTTTTTGCGGAAAACGGCTCATTGGTACAATATACGAATACGGTTTTTGAATCGTGGTTAGCATTAAGTAGTTTCCATCTGGAGAAAAGCTTTCCCCTGCATAAATGTCGGCTTTTTTGAATAAAGTAGTTGCTCCAGAAAGGGTTACTTTATATAATTCTGAAGTTACTAATGCATCAAAATTAGCTTCATCGGTTTTATTTTTCAATAAGTCTTGATAGGTTCTGTTTTGTGATTTTGAGCCGTCACTAGTTGAAACGGTTGGTCCTTTGGGAACATCTTTGTTACTATCAATTAACGCTGGACGGTTTTTCGGTAATACTTTCACCAATAACGTTTCATTGTCTTTCATCCAATTGTATGGACTTCCTAAGTTGGCATTCAAATTGTCTGAAGTTAGTTTTTTTGCTGTTGCTGTTGCTACATCGATTACCCAAAGTTCTACACCTTGATTAGTGGTATTGGTAAAAGCAATTTTCTTTTCGTTTGGCGACCAGGAAACATTCGTAATTCTAGCATTTGCAGGTAATCCGCTAACTTGAATTTCGTTTTTATCCTTAATTTTTCTAATCTTAAGATTATTGATATACGTTACCGTACTCGAAATATTAGTAACAGGATTAATACGTAATCCACCTAATTTCATTTCGGTTTGATTTAAATCGTCTAATGTTTTGTACGTATTTCGATAACTTAAAAGCATATATTCTTTCTTGGTATCCATACTTACCGATGGCGCTCTTTCATAATCAGCCAAAGCTAAAATTTCTGCTGATGGCTTTTGATACGTTACATTTTCTTGTGCTATTGTGGAGAATGTTCCCACAAAAACAAACAAAGAAAGGAGTTTTAGTTTCATTGTTTTTGGTTTTATAATTTGCCCTAAAATTATTTTTTTAGTTACAATTTTTTTACAATTATTTGTTAATTTTTCTTACCTTTATAATTCTTATACACAACAAAATAATTTTAATTATGGGAAAATTTGTAATTTCAACAAGAAAAAACGGAGAATTTCAATTTAGCTTAAAAGCTGGTAATGGTCAAGAAATCTTAGCTAGTGAAGGTTATACAACTAAAGCAGCTTGTTTAAATGGCGTTGAATCTGTGAAGAAAAATTCGCAAGTAGAAGCGCGTTTTGATAAGTTAGAATCTAAGAATGGTAAATTTTATTTCAATTTGAAAGCTACTAACGGTCAGATTATAGGAACTAGCGAAATGTATGAAAGTACTGCTTCAAGAGACAACGGAATTGCTTCTGTAGCGAAAAATGCTCCAGATGCTACAATTGACGATCAAACCGCTTAATTTTAATAAAAAGATTTATAAAGTGTCTACTAAAAGTAGGCACTTTTTGTTTTTATGATTTGTTGAAAGTACAAAAAACGGATTCCAAATTAATAATTTCGTATTTTTGTAGCTTAATTTAGAAAGAAAAATATGTATCATTCAAAAATTACGGGTTTGGGTTATTACGTTCCAGATAATGTAGTAACTAATGATGATTTGTCAAAAATAATGGATACAAACGATGAATGGATTCAAGAACGAACTGGAATTCAAGAGCGTCGTCATATCATAAGAGGAGAAGATACTACCACTTCCATGGGAGTAAAAGCAGCTCAAATTGCTATTGAACGTTCAGGTGTTGCTAAAGAAGATATCGATTTTGTCATCTTCGCTACTTTAAGTCCGGATTATTATTTTCCAGGTCCAGGTGTTTTAGTGCAACGTGATTTAGGTTTAAGAACTGTTGGTGCTTTAGATGTTCGTAATCAATGTTCGGGTTTTGTGTATGCCATTTCGATTGCAGATCAATACATCAAAACTGGAATGTATAAAAACGTATTAGTGATTGGTTCAGAACTACATTCAACTGGTTTAGATATGACTACTCGAGGTAGAGGTGTTTCGGTGATTTTTGGAGATGGAGCCGGAGCAGCTGTACTTTCAAGAGAAGAAGATTTGTCAAAAGGAATTTTATCCACACATTTACACTCCGAAGGACAACATGCTGAAGAATTATCGTTAA
>JAHRWO010000353.1 GCA_019105125.1 Flavobacterium sp. | reverse complement strand
CTTGCAATAATATCATATTTTGAGGTAAGAACGTCAACGATTTTTCCTTTTCCTTCGTCTCCCCATTGTAATCCAAGTAGTAAATCTACAGTCATTGTGTTGTTGTTTGTTGTTTATGTGTTAGGTTTATTGTTGTTTTTTCGTTCCATAGAAATAAAGCGAGTGGTTTTGAATATCAATCCCAAACATTTCTTCCATGGTTTGTTTGATTTGTTGGATTCTTGGGTCACAAAATTCGATAACTTCGCCAGAATCGGTTAAAATAATATGGTCATGCTGTTTATCGAAATACGATTTTTCATAATGCGCTTGATTTTGTCCAAACTGATGACGACGCACTAGGCCACATTCTAATAAAAGTTCGATGGTGTTGTAAAGTGTTGCTCTACTTACGCGGTAGTTTTTATTTTTCATTTTGATATACAAAGATTCGATATCAAAATGTTCGGCTGTATTGTAAATTTCCTGAAGAATAGCGTAGCGTTCTGGTGTTTTTCGGTGTGCTTTTTCTTCTAAAAATTTAGTAAAAACGTTCTTTACAATTTCTTGATTTTTGTTTTCCATCGTATTGATAAATGAAATATGGGCAAAGATAGTGTTATTTTTGCTTTGAATAAAATCCTAAGTTTAATTAGAATATTTTAGTTATTAACTTTTGTTAATTATTATAAACCCTTGTCACTTTATCAATTCCATCTACTTTTTTGATGTTTTCGATTAGCTTTTTTAGGATTGTATTGTTTTGAACTACTACAGCAACTTGACCGTTAAAAATTCCGGCTTCACTGCTTAGTGAAATGCTTTGTATGTTAACGTTCATTTGGTTTGAAATAACTTTTGTTAGTTCATTTGTAAGTCCAAGAACATCCATTCCTGTAATTTTTAAAACAGCCTTAAACTCTTCTTGAGACGAATCTATCCATTTTGCTGGAATAACTCTGTAAGCATAGTTTGAACGCATGCTGATGGCATTAGGACAATCTTTTCTATGTACTTTTATTCCTTCATTAATCGTAACAAAACCAAAAACATCATCACCTGGAATAGGGTTGCAACAAGAGGAAAGTTTATAATCTAACTTGTCTTGTTCGGTACCAAAAACTAATAAATCATATTTTTTACTGATTTCATTTTTTTGAATTTGTTCAGATGAAGTTCCTGGAGATCGCTTAATCGTTTTCTTGAAAAAGTTTACTAAAGAATTACTTTTTTTAGCTGCATATTCTTTTAATTGTTGGTTTTCGATAGCGCCAATCCCAGCTCGATAAAACAAATCTAAACTTGTTTGAAGCTTGAAAAAAATTACTAATTCATTAATTGTATTTTCGTTTAGAGTAATTTTTAAATGGCGAAGTTTGCGTTCCAATAATTCTTTTCCTTCTTCTGCAATCTTCTTCGTATTTTCGTTTAATACATTTTTAATTTTAGTTTTTGCTCTCGAAGTAGTCACATAATCAAGCCATTGTGATGTTGGTTTTTGATTTGCTGAGGTTATAATTTCTACTTGATCACCACTATTTAAAATATGATTTAATGGAACTAGTTTACCATTTACCCGAGTTCCTCTTGTTTTTACTCCAATTTCAGAGTGAATACTAAATGCAAAATCCAAAGTTGTAGCTCCTTTAGGAAGAGATTTTATTTCTCCTTTAGGGGTAAAAACATAAATTTCTTTTGAATATAAATTAAGCTTAAAATCTTCAACAAAGTCAACCGCATTTGAAGCCGAATTTTCCAAAGCTTCTTTAAGTTGGTTCAACCAAATTTCTAAACCGTGTTCTTCAGTAGCTCCGTTTTTGTATTTATAGTGAGCAGCATACCCTTTTTCGGCTACTTCATCCATACGTTCACTTCTAACTTGGATTTCCACCCATCGCCCTTTTGGACCCATTACGGTAATGTGTAAAGCTTCATAACCCGTGGATTTTGGTGACGAAATCCAGTCACGCAATCGGCTAGGAGAGGGTCTGTAATGATCTGTAACGATAGAATATATTTTCCAAGCTAGGAATTTTTCATCATGTTGATTTGATTTGTAAATAATTCGTAGGGCAAATTTATCATATACCTCATCAAACGTTACCCCTTGAGCCTTCATTTTTCTTCGAATGGAGTAAATTGATTTTGGGCGACCCTTCATGGTAAATTCGATACCTTCATCAGTAAGTGATTTACTCAAAACTTCAGAAATCGTTTTGATGTAAGCATCTTGTTCTTCTTTGGTTTCTTTTATCTTACTAACGATATCGTTGTAAATTTCTGGTTCGGTATATTTTAATCCTAAGTCTTCAAGTTGTGTTTTGATATTGTAAAGTCCTAAACGATGTGCTAGTGGTGCGTAAATGTATAAAGTTTCGGAAGCAATTTTGGCTTGTTTGTAATCGGCCATGCTTTCCATGGTTTGCATGTTGTGAAGACGGTCTGCAATTTTGATTAAAATCACGCGAACATCATCGTTTAATGTTAACAACATTTTTCGAAAGTTTTCCGCCTGAACAGATATCTCTTGTTCGGTTTTGACTTTTGCAATTTTTGTTAATCCTTCTACAAGCTGTGCAATTTTTGGATTGAACATTTTTTCAATGTCCTGAACCGTAATGTCAGTATCTTCCACCACATCGTGCATCAACGCAGCCGCAATAGAAGTGGCTCCCAAACCAATATCTCTAGCTACAATTTTAGCTACAGCAATGGGATGGAAAATATAGGCTTCACCTGATTTTCTCCTTTGATCTTTGTGCGCGTCAACAGCTACATCAAATGCTTTACGGATGATTTTTTTGTCTTCATCAGTAAGGGTTTGATAACTGATGCGAAGTAATTCTTTATATTCTTGCGCAATGGCTTTGTTTTCGGCTTCTAATTCTAGCTCTGTCATACATTTTCTTTAACCAACTAAAAGTAAGCTATTTTTTCTAATTGTGCAAATGTAGAAAATAGAAAAACGAACATAGAAAAAAGACTAGAAACCGCGTTGTCTTTTGGCTTCGAATAATAAAATAGCAGCTGCAACCGAAACATTCATTGAATCAATTTCGCCTTGCATTGGAATGATAATATTTTTAGTGCTTTCGGTTCTCCATTTTTCTGATAAACCTGTAGCTTCTGTTCCTACCACTAACGCAGTTGGAGTAGTGTAGTTTTGCGTGTGATATTCCGTTGAATCTTGTAAAGTAGCCGAATAAATATTGATTTTATTTGCTTTTAAATACGCGATTACTTCATCCGTAGTTCCAACGGCAATTTGTCGGGTAAATAAACAGCCAACACTAGAGCGAACGATATTTGGATTGTATAAATCGCTTTTTGGATTGGCGACAATCACTGCATCAATATTTGCGGCATCTGCCGTTCTTAAAATAGCACCAACGTTTCCTGGTTTTTCTAATGATTCTCCAACTAAAATTAGTGGATTTTTAGAAATTTTTAAATCGGATAAGGCTAAGGATTTGGTTTTGGCAATTGCTAAAATGCCTTCGGTAGTATCGCGATAAGCTAATTTTTGATAGACTTCTTTCGAGATTTCGATAAGTTCTACTGCGTTCGATTTTACCAGATTTTTTATTTCTCTTTCTATAATGATTTCTGGTAAGAATAAAATAGTTTCTAATTCGTAACCACCTTTTAGCGCCAATTCAATTTCGCGTTTTC
>JAHRWO010000341.1 GCA_019105125.1 Flavobacterium sp. | reverse complement strand
AAATTTAGGAATTAACGGATTGGTTAAATTTAATGCGGTTTGAATTGCCACAACACCACCTACGAAAAACGATCTGAAGGAAACAATTCCTAGAGAATCAATGATTAAATCATCAACTTCTTTTAAGATTAATTGTTTCATGGCCGACCATTTTGTTGGCTTGTTGAAAATTTCTTTCAACATGATGAAATATTTTCCTATTTGCGATAAGTAGCGAATGAGCATCATTTTGATAGTGTTCAGTATTCGGTTTCTAGTGAGCAGTAAAAATACTATATTTTTATGGAAAAGATTAAAACAATTTATCTTTCATCTTCTGCCAACGATATTTTCTAACAAATTTAGCTTGCTCAGGTGTTACCAACATGGTTTTGTTTTCTCTTTTAGCTTTCCAAAAACCTTTGATATAATCCAAGAATAATAAAGGTTTTCCTTTTCGCATCGCTAATTTTAAGGAAGCAACTGCTGTAATGAAAAATCCATAACCTAGGGTGTAGAATGCTTCTCCTTGTTTGAATCTTGCCGCTTGGTTGTAGCTCGCACCCGTAGGTTTTAGATGTTTTACGTGTAAACTTTCATCAGTTACCACTTTCCAATTGTAAAATTTACAAAGTAATTCGTCAACGGTATCCCAACCCATTTGCGGTTTTAGTCCGCCTATTTGTTTGAAAGTTTCTTTTCGATAGGCTTTTAAAGCACCGCGAATATGGTCTTTATCGGTTAAATTTTCTAAAACCCAATTGCCGTTTTTCTTGATGTAACAAAATCCACCTGCCATTCCAATTCGTTCATCGGATTGAAAATGTTTTATAATCGTTTCGAAGTAGTTTTTTGGAAAAATTAAATCGGCATCTACCTTTACAATGATGTCATAATTGTCATCAATATTTTTTTCTCCTTCCTGAAATGCTTGAATCACTTTACTTCCAGGTAAATGAATGGCATCTGATTTTTTATTCACTAAAGTGATAAATGGATATTTGGAAGCAAATTCAGAAACAATTTCCGGAGTTTTATCGGTAGAATTATCATTCACCACTACAATTTTTGTTGGTAAAACGGTTTGTTCTACTAATGATTGCAAAGTTAAGCTCATAAAAGCTTCTTCATTGTAAGCGGGAATGATAATGTAGTATTTCATTTGTTTGTTACTTATCACTTTTTACTCTCTCAGCATAAACCAAATAATATCTCGGAGTAAACCATCTCAATAAAGGTCTAAAACCAATTTTCTTAACCGGATGTGTGAATTTTACTTTGTCAACAATTTTGAATCCTGTTTTTTCTAAAAGCCAATCCAATTGCCAATCTTCGAATTCGTGATAATGTCTGTCCCACATATCGGTTTTGCTACGATAAGCCGGAGAAAACCACAAACGCAAAGGAATCGAAATTAAAATTTTATCCGCTTTTACGTTTTGTAAAACAGTATAAGGATTTAGTAAATGTTCGAAAATTTCAAAACCTGTAAACACATCGTAGTTTTCAGTTTGAAGCGCCGATTGGTCATTATCAATGTCTTCACCTTTCGTATTTATAACCGAATAGCCATTATCTACCATGATTTTTGAAAAAGGATTTGGAACGCCTAAATCAAAAATGGTTTCAGAAGTTTTAATATGTTTTTTTAGAAAATCTAAAGTGATATTGAATCGTTTGCTCGGATATGTTTTTTCGTACATTATAAAGTTTGTTTAGCTTCGCTCAGTTCGTCATTGCCTTGAGTCAAGTTTAAAGTTTCAAGTTGAAAACAGTTGGTAAAATTAGCAATTTAACCTGAAACTTGAAACTTGAAACAAAAATTACATTTGATACACAATTGCATTGATATTCATTCCAGAACCAACCGAAGCAAAAATGATAACATCACCTTCATGAAGTTTTTGATTTTCCAATTCGCCTTTCATCATTAAGTCGAAAAGTGTAGGTACGGTTGCAACACTAGAATTTCCTAATTTATGAATACTCATTGGCATAATACCTTCTGGTGGGGATTGCTTATATTGTTTAAAGAATCGATGAATAATAGCTTCGTCCATTTTTTCGTTAGCTTGATGAATCAGTACCTTTTTAACTTTCTCTATTGGAACTCCACTTTTTTCTAGACAAGAAGCCATCGCTTTCGGAACGTTACTTAGCGCAAATTCGTAGATTTTTCTTCCGTGCATTTTGATATAGCGTACATCTGGGTCATGGTCTTTATTGAAAGAATTTCCAAAAAACAAATAATAGGCTTCGTCATAAGTAAATGTAGCTGTTTCATGTGCTAGAATTCCGCCTTCATCATTGGTTGCTTCTACAATTGTAGCACCAGCACCATCTGAATAAATCATGGAATCTCTGTCATGTAAGTCTACCACCCTTGATAAAGTTTCGGCACCGATTACTAAACATTTTTTAGCCATTCCCGCTTTGATAAAGGCATAAGCTTGTATAACACCTTCTACCCAACCAGGGCAACCGAAAAGAATATCGTATGCAACGCATTTCGGATTTTTAATTTTTAATCCATGCTTTACTCTGGTGGCTAAACTAGGTAAAATGTCGGATTGAATTGCTCCTTTTTTTACATCGCCAAAATTGTGAGCCATGATGATATAATCAATAGTTTCTCTGTCAATTTTAGCATCATCAATAGCTTTTTCAGCAGCAATTAATGCAATATCCGAAGTACATAAATCATCTGTTACATAACGACGCTCATGAATTCCAGTAATTTCTAAGAATTTTTGAGCCACGACATCATTTGGATGTGGAAATGGAGTTCCGTCATCATTTAAAAAAGTGTGTTGCGCAAAATCGATATTGGAAACTACTTCGGTAGGAATATAGCTTCCTGAACCTGTTATTTTGATATTCATTCTATTGTTTTTTGGTTACTCGAATTTACAAAATATTGTTGTTAATGATATGGTAACCTATTGGTTTTTACCATTTTTATGAATATCGTAGTAAAATTGGTTTAAAAAAGTGAAATTCTAAAATTAACGCCTTTTAATTGAATTTTATCTGCATTATAGTCGCCATACTCAACGCTTGTGTTTTCATTTGTTCGGCATATTTTCCCGCGAAATGCTCATCAATAGTCGAGTTAAAATGCGTTAACCAAGTTTCGAAATGTTCTTTTTTGAAAGCATGTTTGTCATGAACGTCTTTATGAATCGAAAACATGTTATTGAAATAACCGCCTTTTAAAAATAAAGATTGTTCCCAAAAAGTTGCTAAAATATCAAAATGTGCTTCTAAATGTTGGTCTACTGTAGTTACTTTCGTAAAGAAAAAATTAATGGAATTATCTGCTAAAAGTTTATCATAAAACTTACGCATGATGAGTAAAATATCTTCTCGGGTTTCGATGTCGCTCATTTTTTGGTAATGGGTTAAAGGTGATGGGTAATGGGTTAAAAAAAGGTTCCAAATTAAAAATTTGAAACCTTTTATATACTTTGTGTTTTTAACTTTGTACTTCGTACTTTGAATTACATATACGCTTCAATTGGTGCACAAGAACAAACTAAATTTCTATCGCCATACGCTTCGTCAATACGACGAACTGTAGGCCAAAATTTATTCTCAGCTATATAGTCTAAAGCATAAGCAGCTTGTTCTCTTGTATAAGGGTAAACCCATTCGTTAGCCGTAACCATTGCTAAAGTATGTGGCGCATTTCTTAAGATGTTATTCTCATCCTCTTTTGTCGAAGCTTCAATTTCTTTACGAATTGAAATCAATGCATCACAAAAACGATCTAATTCAGCTAAATCTTCTGATTCAGTTGGTTCCACCATTAAAGTTCCAGCTACTGGGAAAGAAACCGTTGGCGCATGGAATCCATAATCCATTAAACGTTTTGCGATATCCGTTACTTTGATTCCTTTTTCTTCAAAAGCTCTACAATCTAAAATCATTTCGTGAGCTGCTCTTCCCATTTCTCCAGAATATAAGATTGGATAATGCCCTTCGAAACGTGCTTTCATGTAGTTAGCATTTAAGATGGCATATTTAGTAGCGTTTGTTAATCCTTCAGCACCCATCATTACAATGTAACCGTAAGAAATCAAACAAACTAAAGCTGAACCATAAGGAGCTGATGAAATAGCAGTGATAGCTTGACTTCCTCCTGTTGGAATAATTGGATTTGTTGGTAAGAATGGAACTAATTTTTCGTTCACACAAATTGGTCCAACACCAGGTCCGCCACCTCCATGAGGAATAGCAAAAGTTTTGTGTAAGTTTAAGTGACAAACATCAGCACCAATTGTAGCAGGATTTGTCAACCCCACTTGTGCATTCATGTTAGCACCATCCATATAAACTAAACCACCATTTTCGTGAATGATATTAGTGATTTCAATAATAGCACTTTCAAAAACTCCGTGAGTTGATGGATATGTTACCATCAAAGCAGATAAGTTATCTTTATGTTGGATAGCTTTTGCTCTTAAATCTTCCACATCGATATTTCCATTTTCCATGGTTTTAGTAACGATGATTTCCATTCCTGCCATAGCAGCAGAAGCTGGATTAGTTCCGTGAGCAGAAGCCGGAATCAAACATACATTTCTGTGGTTATCACCTCTTGATTGGTGATAAGCTCTAATAGCCATCAAACCAGCGTATTCTCCTTGAGCACCTGAATTTGGTTGTAATGTTGTCCCTTGGAATCCAGTAATTACATTTAATTGATGCTCTAATTTTTTCAACATGATTTGGTAACCTTCTGCTTGTTCAACAGGCGCAAAAGGGTGAATGCTGTTCCAGTTTGCCATAGATAACGGCAACATTTCAGCAGCAGCATTTAATTTCATCGTACAAGATCCTAAAGAAATCATCGAGTGATTCAACGATAAATCTTTACGTTCTAATTTTTTGATGTAGCGCATCAATTGCGATTCTGAATGGTTGTTGTTGAAAACATCGTATTGTAAGAAAGTTGATTTTCTCACTAAGTTTTCAGGAACCATTGACTCATTTGCTAATTGATTTACAGTAAATGCATCTTTTCCAGTAGCTTCAGCGAAAATAGCAATGATTTGATTGATATCGTTTACTGAAGTAGTTTCGTTAAATGAAATCGAAATCGTTTCCGCATCTGGATAGAAGAAGTTAACTTCGTGTTGCTCAGCGATTGCTTTTACTTTATTTGCATCCGCTTTTACTAAAATTGTATCGAAGAAAGCAGAATTTGTTTGGTAAACTCCTAATTTATTTAAAGCATCGGCAGTGGTAACCGCAGAAGCGTGAACTTTATCAGCAATATATTGTAAGCCTTTTGGTCCGTGATATACAGCGTACATTCCAGCCATAACTGCTAATAAAACTTGAGCAGTACAAATGTTTGAAGTTGCTTTTTCACGTTTGATGTGTTGCTCACGAGTTCCTAAAGCCATACGTAAAGCGCGGTTTCCGTTAGCATCGATAGAAACACCAATGATTCTTCCTGGCATCGAACGTTTGAATTCTTCTTTCGTTGCGAAATATCCAGCGTGTGGACCACCGTAACCCATTGGAATACCAAAACGTTGCGTAGTACCCACAACAACAGCAGCTCCCATTTCACCTGGAGGTGTTAATTTAGCTAACGATAAAATATCAGCAGCAACCGCAACTTTGATTTCGTTTTCTGCAGCTTTTGCAATAAATCCAGCATAGTCATAAACTTGACCGTATTTTCCTGGGTATTGTAAAATTGCACCAAAGAATTCAGTTGAGAAATCAAATGTTTCATGATTTCCAACTACTAATTCAATGTTTAATGGAGTTGAACGTGTTTGTAAAACCGATAAAGTTTGTGGTAAAATTTCTTCCGAGACGAAGAATTTATTCACATTATTTTTCTTTTGATCGCGTGTTCTTACATCGAAAAGTAATGCCATTGCTTCAGCAGCAGCTGTTCCTTCATCAAGTAACGATGCATTTGCGATTTCCATTCCTGTTAATTCGATAACTGTAGTTTGGAAATTCAAAATTGCTTCTAAACGACCTTGAGCAATTTCTGCTTGGTAAGGTGTGTAAGCCGTGTACCATCCTGGGTTTTCAAAAATATTTCTTTGAATAACAGCAGGAATAATCGTTGGGTGATATCCTAAACCAATATAAGATTTGAATACTTTGTTTTTCTTTCCTAATTCTTGAATGTGAGTCAAATACTCATATTCCGACATAGGAGCTTCTAAATTTAAGTCGTTTTTTAAACGAATATCATCTGGAATGGTTTCATAAATTAATTGGTCTAAAGAATCTACACCAATGGTTTTTAACATGTGATTTAAGTCACTCTCACGAGGGCCTAAATGTCTCAAAGCGAATGCATCTGTTCTCATTTATTAAAAATGTGTATGTGTGTTATTATGTGTTGTTTTGGACAACAAAAGTAATTATTAATCTTGTAATTTTTTGTTTTTAAAATGTGAAATTTTGTGATTTTATCAACTAATTTCAAGTCTTATTAACAGATTGATTAATTTTGTTGAATGATGGTTTTTAAGAAATTTCTCGATTTTTATATCAATAGTAGTTTACATGTAGCATTATCTGCTTTTGCATTGGTGTCTATGACACAATATTTCTTTGGTGTTGAAAGAGATTTTAGTGTTGCTTTTTTTGCTTTTTTTGGAACAGTTGTAGGGTATAATTTTGTGAAGTACGATGCCATTGCAAGGTTAAACAAAACTGAACTCAAAAAAGAATTGAAGGGAATCGTTTTTTTGAGTTTTATTTCTTTGTTGGCTTGTTTTTACTTTTTCTTGCAATTAAGTTGGATGACAAAAATTAGTGCTTTCGCTTTTTTTGGTCTTACGCTTTTATACACTTTACCTTTTTTCCCAAACAAACAAAACGCCCGAAATTGGAAAGGTGTAAAAATTTATATAGTTGCCATCACTTGGGTAGGAGTTACCGTATTGCTGCCATTACAAGAAGCACAAATCTCTTTTTCTTTTGATGTTTTGTTGATGGCTATTCAACGATTTTTGTTGGTTTTTTCTCTTGTTTTGGTTTTTGAAATTGTCGATGTTAAATTAGATGATCCGCATTTGCAAACTGTTCCACAGAAAATAGGAGTGGAGCCAACTAAAAAGCTTGGCTATGTATTGTTATTTTTATTGTTGCTTTTAGAGTTTTTCTATACCAATAATCATCATTTTTTGCCGCTTTTTTTCAAACTCTTGGTTTGTGGAGCAATTGCTGTGTTTCTCTATTTTGCCAATGAAAACCGTTCCAGATATTACGCGTCATTTTGGGTAGAAAGTGTTCCGATTTTGTGGTGGTTGGTGTTGGTGGTTTTCTGATAGTTCTTTTAAAATAGTATTTCGATAAATTATGAAATTAGTTAGATGATTTACTAAGAGCAATTTGTCGAATAGCTTTCCAATAAAACCAAACGGAGTTTCATAATCTAAAATATCAGTCATTATAGTTTTGTTTTCTTTTTGGGTAAAAAAATGTTGATGTTTGAAGCTTTTAAATTGTCCTTTTAATTGTTCGTCAACGAAATAGTTTGGAAAATTCATTTCAGAAATTATACTTTCATGCTGAATGTAAATTCCGAAATGTTTTCCTTCCCAAGTTACAGTTTCTCCTTTGTCAATTAATCCTGAAGTTTTTCCTGCAATTGCTTTTTCATTAGTTTTACTTGCTGAATATTGATGGATATCGATGTTTCTGCAATTGTTGAAAACAATTTCAATTGGTGCTTTGATTGTTGTTAAGGTTTTTATTTGTGTCATTGTTTTCTGTTTTATAATTTATAATGACCAATTAAATTATATATAAAAAGAATAGTATTTACCACTGCAAAAAGCACAAAGAGAGTATTCATAAAATAGCTTCCAACTTTAAATAATTTTCTTTTAGGAATATCATACATTGGATAATAAGCAATTTGAGTGGCTACTTTCCCAACCCAATACGCAGTAATTAATCCTGTTAATGCAACCGCTAATGCTGATTGTTCTTTTAATTCATTTGTAAATAAAATTGTAATTAATCCGAAAGAGAAATTTAAGCCCTGTATATATCTTCTGTAGGTTTTTGCAATTTCTTGATTTAATGGTTTTAGTTGTTTCACATCGTTATACCAATCAAATACTTGATGGCGAATGTAAGGGTAAATTAAAGCTGTAAATATTTGACCAATTCCGCTTGTGATAATTAGCCAATTTGGGATGTTATAGTTCATGATTTTATTTGTTTTTTATTTTCAACGCTAATTTCAGAGCCAACTGCAAGCATGACTGAAATTGGTTTTTGATTGTTTAGAAATTCAAACGCTTCACCATAAGTTTTTTTGAAATCAATATCTAAATAATGATTTGTTACTTTGTATTGCTGCCATCTTGGATGTTTAACTTCATATTCAAATGTTTTTTCATGGTTTACTTTAGTGTAACCATAGTAATGTTCGGTTATAAATTCAGCCTCAGAATTTGCTTCAATTTCAGTTGGAGTTTTTTCAGTTTCAACTAAAATGGTGTTCCATTTGTTTTTTGTTTTCCATTGATAAACGTAATCTACTTTTTTTAGCTTGTTTTCAGTAATTGAGTGATTCATTTGTAATGTTTGATAATGTTCTTTGTAGATTGTATTTGCTACAATTGTTAGTGCTGGTTTTGGGACAATTTCTTTAATAAAAACAACACCGCGTTTCCATTCACCATTTTCAAAACGTTTTACATAAAATCGTAAATTGACTTCTTCAAAATTGATATGAAACGGAATTTTCAATCCCAATAATTTTACATTCTCAAACATAAATCCAACTAAACTTATGTAACATTTTCCATTCCAAATATCTATCTCTGTTCCTTTTGGAATGTATTGTTCTAAGATTTTAGCATCAACTTCATAATTGAATAATGCTAAGTTTTTCCATTGTGCGGTTAAGAAGCTCATGTTAGTTATTTTTTTGTTGAATAAATAATAATTGAAATATAAATACAAAGCACCAATGGAGTAAAAATTAACGGCCAAGTCAGAGCATCTATATAGTTTACATTCACGTTATAATACCACAAACTAAAAAATGTGGTTACTAGTAGAAAATATATTTTTATGTGAATATTTTCTTTATGGTTTTTCCAGAAAAATATTCCAACAATTATTTGTAGTAAACCTGTTAACATTGTTGAATATGCCGCAAAATATAAACTGATTGGTTCTAGAATTCCCAAAACCCCAAGGAATAAAGGAATTATTATTGCGATTGAATTAGTTAATTTTAAATTTTTCATAGTATTTATTATTTTAAACTTTCAGAAATAATTGAAAGTTTTGATTAAAAAAAGAGTTACTTCATGATTTTAACAACTAATTTTGCCAACCAATTGTCTTTGTATTCTGTGATTTTATCCAAAACGTTATCGGCTTTTAATACGAAGTCGTACAATTTTGTGGTTTGATCTACGAAATGTTTTTCAGCTTCTGTACCATCCGATTTGATTGTAGAAACTTCTTTTAAAACTTTCAAAGCGGGTTTGATTTCACGTTTGCTTCGTTCTCTCGAAATTTTTACGGCTAATTCGTCTAAATCTTTTTCGGCAGTGAAAAATTCACGTCGTTCGCCTGCTTTGTATTCTTTGTAAACGATGCCCCAATCCATTAACGCTCTTAAATTCATAGAAGCATTTCCGCGCGAAATTTGTAATTCTTCCATAATGTCTTCCATTGAAACGGGTTCGTGCGAAACCATCAACAAAGCATGAATCTGTGCCATGGTTTTGTTAATGCCCCATTGAGAACCTAAGGCTCCCCATGTTTGTACGAATTTATTTTTTGCTTCTTTGAATTCCATTTTGATGGTTATTTCACTTTGATAGGACAAAGTTAAGTAAAAGTTTTTAAAGTTTCAAAAAAAAATGAAAGTTTATTGTTTTGATTGTAAAAAGTTTAATATTGGTGAATATGTTCACCAAAAAATATATAAAATTGGTGAATACAATCACTGAAAAATATATAAATTTGGTGAATAAGGATAATTTT
>JAHRWO010000324.1 GCA_019105125.1 Flavobacterium sp. | reverse complement strand
AACTTTACGACTATAAAATGATAAATTGAGTTTTTTATACCAAGACAAATCAATCGCTGTGAACTCATTTTTGATTAAAATCAATAATATTGTTAATGTTGTTAGGCGTTGCTGTCCGTCAATTGTTTCATAGATTACACTACCTTCAAATTTTCTTTCATAGGCAATCAATGAACCAATGTAATATCTAGGTTTGCTTTCTGATTTATTGCTTTTACTTTTTACAATATAATCAACTATATCCTGAATAAGTTGGGTTATTTGAGGTTCTCCCCATTCGTAATTTCTTTGATAGATTGGAATTACATAATCGTCTGAGCCGAATAATTCTTTAATGCTGTAATATTTGGGTTGTTTGTCATTCATAATATTTTAGGCTCTTGAATTGTTCAACAATTTTTTCTGTTTTACTTGATTTATTTTCTCTTAAAATTTCAAATTGTAAGTTTAGAATGTCGTTAGGTTTAATTGTTTCCTTAATTCTTTTGAATAGCTGAAATTGAGAATGTCCCTGATAAAGAGCAAAATTATCAACGGAATCAAGTCCAACTGCTTGTAGTTTCAAACGCAATGAATACGCCCAAATAAAAATTTTATTAATAGCTTTTGGCAAATCGTTGTTTCCGAATTTGTCTATGTAGTAAATTAATCCACAATAAAATAAGTTGCGAATATATTTATCTCCCGTGCGAAAACTTCCTTCATATGTTTTAATTATATTCAAAATGGGATATTTTTCACACATTTCTTTTGATTTCACATTATCAATCAAAATTTGATAATGTTCTATCATTTCAAAAAAACGTTTTCCGTTTATGATAGTTTCATCTATTTGAAAAGGAAAACTCATTTCTCTTTTGTCAATACTTCTGTGGAATGAACGGTTGTAATCTTCAACATAAAAGTGGGCAATGCGAAGCATTGCTGCAAAAGGGTAATTTTCTTCTATGTCTGGACTTACACCTTTGAAAATATCAATTTCATTTTTTGAGAAATACCGTGCAGAATGTCCGCTACTCCAATTTCTAATTCTGAATAAGTACTGTGAAAATAATTTTGAGAGTTTTGCTGTGTCCAAACTTTCCCACTTTTCAACTGTATTTTTGCGTTCTTCTTCAGTTGAAAAATTATTCATCTCTCGTAAGTGGAATGCTTTTAATAAGTCGTGTGGTTCAAGGTCTTTACCTCTTGAATTTTGGGAATCAAAAAACTGAAATGCTTCTGAAATATTATCCAAAACGACTTCTACCAAAGTGCATTTTTCTAAAAAAAACCATATCGATTTTTCGTCAAAATCTACAATTCTTCTTTCAATTTGTTTGTAGTTATTTTGGATATTTGATTTTGAAATCTCATTGGCAAAAGACAAATTGAAAAGCTTTGGGTCAAAACTTTTCAATGCTTTTTCTTCTTCTTTTGTCTTGTTCTGTTTATGAGTTATTGCGTAAGCTATTAACGTTAAGGTAATTGTTCGTTGTTGACCATCTACAATGTCAGAAACACCGTCGTGGTTATGAACGACAAGAGTTCCTAAACGATATTCAGATTTTTTCTTATGTATTAGGACATCGTCAATAAGTTGATTGACATTTTTTGTTGTCCATTTATATGGTCGTTGATAGCTTGGTATTTTCAAGTTATCATTTGTAAGCAACTCTTTTACTTTTATTATTCGAGGTTGATTTTGTTCCATAAGTTTTGTTCTCAGATTTCAGTTGTCACAAACAAAGTTGTCGAACTTGTTTATTTCGGAAAAAGTAACTAGTTAAATACTGAAGGTACAGCAAATTTTGGGATGTATTTTTATACAATTAGTATATGGCTCGTAAAGATGTATTTTTTTGTGGGGGAGTGATTGTTGGATTATTTCAATTAAAATAGTCTATTTATTAGGTTAAAAAATTTTAAATCCTAGGTCATCCATAAGTTTATCATATCTCTTAATCATTCTTTTTTCAATAGCCCCAACATTTTGAATATCCAGAAGTTCAGAGAAATATGCGATATCCAAGATACTACTTCTAATGAAGTCAATTTTTTTAGTATATCCAGATATTAGCCTTGCTCCGGTCTGTTCTTTAAATTCTAATATCCTTTCATCTGAAGTATATAGAGTTCTACAACTTCCAAAATGAACTATTTTGTCTTGAAAAACCCCATCCGAAATCTCAACAAGTTCTGAAAAAGGTATTGGATTTTTTTCATCATTTGGGATCTCTAATGCTTTTGAACGTCCATGAAACGCCAAGTATATAATCTGAAAGTCCTTATATGTTTTATATCCTAATTGGTTAATATAATATCTTAAGTCTGTTCGAGAGGCTACGTTCCTAAATACAAACTCAACACCGTTTGATTGTTCTAAAAAATGGAGAAGAGGAAGCATGCTTGCTTTGTCTCTCATTTTTCTACTTTTAGACAACTCCCACTCGGTTTCAAGACAAAATATTTTTTTCATAATTTCATATCTTTAAGTTCCGATGTTATGTTTTCCTATACAGATTCCAATGATCATTCAAAAGCGGAATAAAGTTAGAACATTTAATCCAGTCCCAATTATTTGTTCAACAAAATATTAGGTAAATTCAGTGAATTTCTAAGTTCCTTACTATGCTTGATATTCAGAGAGATACTTATTGCTAGAATTTGAGATTTAAAAACTTTGTCATCTTTTTTTTTATGAATTTATCCACTACTTTGATGTACGGTTTCATAGACTTATAGTCGTAGTTTAAAGCCCATATTATTAATACATTAGGCATTGCTCCCGCGCTATTTGAGATATGTAAAAGCAGGAATTTCTTCGCTTCCTCAGTGTTACTTAGGCGTGGTTGTATACTAGTTGTCATCATATAAGATCACTGTTTTAGTCCCAAGTTTTGGGAACCGGGACTAAATAGTATTCGTGTGTATTTTTAATTACTTTCGCAATTGGTTGAGCTTGAGTGTTGTTAATGATTCCTGGGCAGTTTTCTGCCAACTAACACGAAAGTTTATAAGATATAGAAACGCTGAAATTAGCACTATCTCGGCAATAAAATGTTCCGCCTGTTACCAAATGGCGTTCTGTCACTCTTCAATTCTAAATAGTTTGTCTTCCTGTGATAACTTTACCACAAAATATTCTTCCTTATTTATCTCAAAAGGAAGTTTGTCTTTCAAAATTGAAGCAACGAATTGTATATTGTTTCTATTAGCGAACTCAGCAATTTTCACAAGTTGCTTGTCATCCATTAATTCTTTTTTGTCATTCAATAAAAAGTGAAAACAAGGAATATTTTCTTCGTCTGCAAACAAAGTATATGCAAGATCAAAACAAGATATTTCACCTTGTTTTTTTCCTGAACTCATATTTGCATTGAATGCACTGAATTTATATAGTTTTTGTCCTTTTCTATTGGTTATAATATCATATTTGACGGCATACTGCTCCCCATACAACTCATTAGATATAGAAGCAAAGTGAACGTTGAATTTATTGAGCTGAGTTTTTACAACTTGCTCAAAGCTATCGCTAAAAAGTTCTTTGTCAATTTCGTCTAACTTTTTATTGAATTCTTTAAGATTGTTATCAACTTCATTCAATTGTTCAATTATACTTTCATACTCACCTTTTTTTCTGTATTTTTCGGTCAGTTCGAAAATGATTTTTTCTAGATCTTCAAAAGAGTCACTTTTAGATATAAGGGATGTTAAATTTTTCTCCGCCTCAAGTAATCTTTTTAGGGTATTGATATTTTCATGAACCGCATTTTCGATTGAAGGTAATTCTTTGGTAATGAACTTGACTTTTTCACCAATCATTGCGTTATGAAATGTAACAAGGTCTGTGAAGGTTTTGTGAATTGACGTTATTCTCGAAGTTGCTTGTTCATAAATTATTTCTAGTTGTCTTAAATCAATGTCAGACTTACTAGATTGAAGTTCAGCTTCAGCTTCCTTTATGAGGTCTTTTCTAATATTTAACTTACCGATTGTTGAACTTGTTTTGTTGATTTCATACTTAACTTTATTAAGTTTTTCCAAGTCTGATTCTAAGTTTTCGTTTATATTGAAACGGCTTTTTCTTTTATTTAATGCTTCAATATCATTGTTGACGAGGGATAAAGCAGTTTCATAGGCCGTTTTTGTTTGGCCCTTTTCTAATCTAGTTTTATAGGCGTCTTCTTGTCTGATCTTAGTTAGAATTTCTTGCTTACTGTTGCCTTTAGTAAATTCACATCCAAAAAGGAAAAGATAAAGAGTTTCATACTCTGCATCAGAAGTATAAGTATCAAGCGTTTTTAAAGTATTATTTATGCTTTCGTCTTTGTAGCGAATATTATGAGAAATTATTTGTCTAAAAGTAGGTTTACTCGCAAGATGTTCAGGGAAAATTAAACTACTCAATTTTACTTCAAATTCCTCCTCAGTTAACTCAATACCATTTATTCTTCTTATAATCTCTTTTCGTGTTAAAAAATTTCTCTCAATTACTATATCCTCAGCTCCTTTTTCTAAATCAAAAGACAAAACTAATGTGATTAGAACTTTATAGTCAATTAGAAAATCTTTTACAAGTTTGTATTCTTGCTTTCTTGTTTCGTGATCAACATAAATATGCTTAGGATTTGCACCTAAGCAAAAATCCACTAATTTTAGGACAGTAGTTTTTCCTACGCTGTTTCCTGTGATTTGATTTAAGCTTTCATCAACAATCAAGTTCAGTCCTTTGTGAAATTCTATTTCACGAATAACTTTTGCTCCGCTTGTTATGGTTAACGATTTTATGAACATAATTCAATCTCTCCGAAATTGTTAATTTTAGCCACGTCTATTAAATATAACCAATCCAAACAAAGGATAAAAACTGAAAACGACATTGGTTTTTTGGTTTTAACCTCTTGATATAAATCAAGTAATTTAAACTTTTGATTCTTTTTCAATGAGTCAATTACAAATGCACCATTATAGTAGATGCTATTTTCTGGGTGTATATTATCAGGTAGTAGCATAGGTATAATCTTCAGGATTTTCAAAAATTTTACATCTAATAAACGCATCAACGACAAGAATATTAATGCAAAGCTCAAGTTCATCAAATGGAATTGATGTATAGTTAGAACTGTTCAACACTTTTTCTTGAACCTTAGATGTAATTGTGAAAAACAATTCATCATCAGTCAAATTCGCTTTCAATTTGGCATACTCCTGTCTTATTGTTGAAAGAACAGAATTACTTTTATTGCTACCTTGCGAATCAAACTCGGCATAAATTTTATCAACTCTACTATAATGTAATGAGTGGTCATCGATAATTATTTTAGCAGAGTTTAAATTATTATGGGTTATTTTTCTATCAATTTCAAAGCTGTTTATTTCACCTACGGGCTCTTTTTTATTCCAATCCTCTTTCGATAGGATATTGATAACAGTTGCCAGATTTGATTCCAATTTCAAAGGGTCAAATTCATTTAGTAATTCATTTCTTACAAATTTGTAAATACGTTCTTGGTCAATTATGTTTAATCCTCTAATTTTTGAAAGAATTGAGTTTTTGTCAATTATATCAGATGCAGGATTGAATGCAATTCCGTGAGGATTTTTAAATGTTTCCTTTCTTAGTTCGTCAGCATCACGAGCAATAGAAACAAACTTGAATGTATACCCTTTATAGTTTTTAATTGAATCTTTTGAAAGTGATGATTCAATTTTTTGTTTGGTTGCAGTAGCTGAAACTTGCAAAACAAATTTATTAGTATGGTCAACTAGGTCAATTGCCTCAACATTTTGTTTAACGTCATTTTCATTAGTTACCTCCCAACCGTTAACTTCATTTAAGAAAAATTGATAAAAATTTTCTGAATGTCCGTGAAAGTCCAAAATATTCAATCTGCCCCTAGAAATAATCCTAGTAGCAAGAAGGTTGATTCGTTCCTCGATAACATTAAAGTAGTTTGGTCTATTCATTTTCCTGTTGCAAACTTAATCATTTTACCTTTTTATAGCTCATTTATTAATAGTCTAATTACGCTCCTCGAATTTATTTGACATGTTAGTCTTTACACTTGCTGGTAAAGGCTATATAAAGTAAGGGATTGCGTATTATGTCTCAGTCTGCCAACACAAACGCATATGTGGAGCAAAACCCTTGATTTAATAACATAAAAACAATGGTTTATTCACGATGTTCACGCCAGTAATTCTACTTCTTCTTAAACCAACCAATGTCTTGTCCAATTTTTTCGTATAATTTATTTTGAAGACCTAAGCTTCCTGCTCCAGAAAATTTTGATTCCTTTGAAAAATACTCCGATCCATTTCCTTGAATGGGGATTAAGATTTTTGTAATCTCAACTTCTAAATCTACTTCATTCATTTCATTAATATTTTTCCCATCTTTAATTAGCTGTCTGCATAATGGATTGATTAATTTAATCATAGCTCCCATACCTGTTGTTTTTACAAGTACAGAATCGTACTTGTCACCTCTTTCATAAGATTCTCTAGGCCAAAAATCTATAAAAACTGATTTTATTGATTTAAAATATGCTCTAAAAAAACGAGATAGTTCTTCATGCTTTTTGCCACCATTTATGAAGTCCATTGGAATGTCAGCCCATATTCCTTTTGGCTTCAAGTGATCATTAATAGCTTCAACGAAAAACGCTTGAGAAAAATATCCACTTCCCCTGCCCAACATTTTTATAAAACCTTTTATCTCAGATTTAGGACTTGTATTCAAATGTTTTGCGAGCATATGAGATAGGAAGATGTCATTCTTATCGGGATCAGGGAAAGAGCCAAATATATCGTAGTATAGAGATTTATTCACCGGCTTTTGATTGAAGTTTACATCTACAAATACCTTCCCTTGTTCCCAAATGTCAAAGCCCAATAGTAATGTGCAATTGAGTTCAAAATCATTAAGATTGTTTTTTACAATTTGGTGGTTAAGATTGTTGTATTTATCCGATAGATTTTGTCTCTCTATTTTTATGTTACTATTTACAGCATCTTCATAGAGTTTAATCATTGCAGCGAGTCGATGCTGTCCATCAACGATAAGCGTATTCTTCCTATTAAGCATTTTCAGACTTATCAGTTTCTCATCTAGAGAATAGAATGCACCTATGTAGTCATCTTTTGTTAAACTCATAATTTCTGCTTCATACTGATCAATTGTTTCAAATTGATCAGTAACGTCTACAGCTAAAATTATTGATGTTGGAAAAGAACCAAGCGCACTCTTTTTCTGTGTTACCTTATTATTTATTTCGTCTAAAAGATAAATATAGATCTTCTTGACTCTCTCGTCATTTGTTAACCTTTGAAAGTATTCTTCATTTGTCTTTGCAATTATATCATCCAGTTTAAAACTGGTTTTAAAAGGATCAAAGTCGTTAGGTTCACGTGCAGTGAACTTAACAATTTGCTTTAAATCTGAAAATTTAATCGAAGAGGTCGCGATTGGCTTATATGTAAGTTGATTTACCATAAACCCTTTAATATTTATTGTCTTATTCATTGTCAAATGGGTTTAAAGGTCCATTATTATCATGTGTGTTTTCTTGATCTGCCTGTTCATCGTTATCACCAAAAACATTATTATGCTGCTTTCCTTCTAAAACGTCTATTCTCGCTTCCAACGATGTTATTTGATTATAAAGACGAGTAACTTCCTGATCAATAACAGTTGAAAAGCTGTCTGTTGCTAAGTTCATTACTTCCCCTTTATATTGTTGTGTAAATACTTTTTCAAATTGTTTTTCAGATGCACTAATGGAAGTTTTTTCCGCTATCTTTTTTGATGATTCTTCTGCTATCTCAATAGCTCTTTGTTTTATTTCGGTAATATTTTTAAAACCAAAAAAACCTGCAAATACAAGTACCACTGCGACAATGATAGAGTAAAATTTATCAAATATGCCTTTATCTTCTTCTTTTTCAATAGTCTCAATTTGTTTAGTTTGAATTTCATTTGATATAGATTTTAATTCAGTCATTAGCGAATCTATGTTTCCAACCTTCATAACTGATTTGTCATAAATAGAGTCACTTGACAATGTATAAATTATTTCAAATCTCTTAGGATTTTCTGGTTTTCGCAAATGTTGAAAACCAAGGAACATTGTCCCAACGACTGCTATGAATATTATTACAGCAGCCATTATGTTTAACATTAGGCTAAATGGCTTCATTAGTTGTGAGTATTATGTTCTTTATCATTGGTGCTAACTAGTTTATTGCTGTACAAAAGTTTATGTTAGCTCCTGTAATATTCATGGCTAACCACTCCTTTTGTAGGTTTTGATAATTAGCTCTAAAATTAGAAAATGATTCATTAAAATCCAATATTTTCTTCTCTCAAATTCTTGGCAATCAATTTTACTAACTACATTGTGACCATCTTTGATATGAAAAGTGTGGAGTTATTCACTTGCTATTAGAGCTGCTCTAAAACTAGGACTTGACTCATTTCACTCGGCGATCACAAGATGGGATTACTTCGCTTCGCTCAGTGTTCCCCAATGGAGGATGCTTCAAAGAAGAAAAAGCCTTATGCTGCGCATAAGATTTTTTTATTCCCGTCTGCGTGCTAAAGCAAGCTTTGCACTTGCCGGAAATAAAAAAACCGGGCGTGTGCCCGGCTTTTTCTTCTTTGGCGGTGAGGGGGGTACTTGAGCCTTGATTATCATAGAGTTCCATAAATTATCATAGAGTGTCAAATCAACACTTTAAGGTTTTTTCATAGTGTCATAGAGTATCATAAAGACTCATAGAGTTTCACTGTTTTAGTCCCC
>JAHRWO010000272.1 GCA_019105125.1 Flavobacterium sp. | reverse complement strand
CTTTTATTATACAAATGGAATTGTCAAAAATCTAAACTTGTCTAACAATAAATTAATTACTATTCAAATGCCTTTATATAATGACAAAAGAGCCGACACTTTGAATATAGCAAATAATCCAAAATTAGAAACAACAGAAATTAACACTATTGGTTTTCCTAGATTTTATAAAACACTGAATAATTATTCAATAAGCACTAAAAATTAAAAAGCTCCAATTGGAGCTTTCATTTTATTTCTCAATCTCTTTCAAAGATTCCATTTTCTTGTGTGCTAAGAAACCTTTGATATCTTCAAAATGTTCTTTAACGCGTTTGTGTCCAAATTCAAATACTTTTTCGGCTAGACCATCCAAGAAATCACGGTCGTGAGAAACCAAAATTAACGTTCCATCAAAATCACGTAACGCATCTTTAATGATATCTTTTGTTTTCATATCTAAGTGATTTGTTGGCTCATCTAGAATTAAAACGTTTACGGGTTCTAACAACAATTTAATCATCGCTAAACGTGTTTTTTCTCCCCCAGAAAGCACTTTTACTTTCTTTTGAATATCGTCGCCTTTAAACATGAAAGCGCCTAACATATCTTTAATTTTCGTACGAATATCACCTACAGCAATACGATCTATCGTATCAAAAACGGTTAATTCTCCATCCAACAAAGCGGCTTGATTTTGAGCGAAATAGCCAATTTGTACATTGTGACCAATTTCTACTTTTCCTCCTTCATATTCAATTTCACCCATAATTGCTTTAATCATGGTAGATTTTCCTTCTCCATTTTTTCCAACAAATGCCACTTTCTGACCTCTTTCAATCACCAAATTCGCATTATTGAAAACCACATGATCTCCATATTTTTTTGTAAGTTCGCTCACCACCACAGGATATTGACCTGAACGTGGCGATGGAGGAAATTTAAGCTTCAAAGCCGATGTATCTACTTCATCCACTTCCACAAGAACTAATTTTTCTAGCATTCGAACGCGCGATTGTACTTGTTCTGTTTTAGAATATGTTCCTTTAAATCGCTCAATAAAAGCTTGATTTTCAGCAATGAATTTTTGTTGCTCATCGTAAGCTTTTTGCTGATGAATACGTCTATCTTGACGCAACACTAAATAATCGGAATATTTCGCTTTGTAATCGTAAATTCTTCCCATCGTAACTTCAATAGTTCGATTGGTGATGTTATCTACAAACGCTCTATCGTGAGAAATTACCATTACCGCCTTAGCTTGATTCATCAAAAATTCTTCTAACCATTGAATACTCTCCATATCCAAATGGTTCGTTGGCTCATCTAAAAGAATCAAATCAGGTTTTTTCAAAAGGATTTTAGCTAGTTCAATACGCATTCTCCAACCTCCAGAAAATTCAGAAGTTAATCGAGTAAAGTCTTCTCTTTCAAAACCCAAACCTTTTAAAACCTTTTCTACTTCCGCCTCATAATTAACTTCTTCAATCGAATAATATTTTTCTGAAAGCTCTGAAACACGTTCGATTAACTTCATGTAATCATCACTCTCGTAATCAGTACGAACCGTTAATTGTTCGTTGATAGCATCAATTTCTTTTTTCATGTCCAAAACTTCAGAAAAAGCTTTTGAAGTTTCTTCCATTACGGTACAATTATCAGTCGTTAATAAATGCTGTGGCAAATACGCAATTACGGCATCACTTGGAGCAGAAATTCCTCCTCTTGTAGGCTTGTTCACTCCTGCTACAATCTTTAACAATGTAGATTTTCCTGCTCCATTTTTACCCATTAAGGCAATTTTATCATTTTCATTAATAGCAAAAGTAATTTCACTAAAAAGAGTCGTTCCGCCAAATTCTACGGCAACATCATTAACTGTTATCATAATGTAAGTTTAAAATTTTAAGGTAGATAAGGTTAAGTAATTCCTTAAATTTTTGAAGGCGCAAAGATAGATTTTAAATTCTGATTTTAGAAAACAACTTTCTGATTTCATAAAATATAGTTAAGTATTAGTCTTTCAGTACAAAAACTTCTATTTTTACATTTTAAAAATTACCAAAAATGAAAATAAAAACTATACTATTATTCTCGGCACTAACTACTGCCATGTCAGTTAATGCACAAGACAAAAAACAAATTACAATGAATCCGTTTTTTGAAAAGTACACTACACCTTATGAGGTTCCTCCTTTTCACTTAATTAAAAATGAGCACTTTAAACCTGCAATTTTAGAAGGAATCAAAAAACATGAAATTGAAATCAATGCTATTGTATCTAACAAGAAAAAACCAACGTTTGAGAATACAATCCTTGCAATGGAAAACTCAGGAAAGTTACTTTCTAAAGCTAGTACAGTGTTCTACAATCTTAATAGTGCGAATACAAATGAAGAAATTCAGGCAATTGCAAAAGAATTAGCACCAAAATTATCAGCTCATAATGATAATATTTATTTAAATGATGCTTTATTCAAGAGAGTTAAAACTATTTGGGACAACCTAAAAGACTTCAAATTAAACAAAGAGCAAGCTAAAATTCTTGAGAATCTTTATAAAAACTTTGTGAGAAGCGGTGCCAACTTATCAGAAGAAAACAAGAAACGATTAAGAGAAATCAACTCTGAAATGGCAGTTGCTACTTTAAAATACGGACAAAATATTTTAGCCGAAACCAATTCGTATGAATTAGTAATTTCAGATAAAAATGATTTAACTGGATTACCAAACGAACTTATAGAAACGGCTGCTTCTGATGCTAAAGCAAAAGGAAAAGCTGGGAAATGGGTATTTACGTTATCAAATTCCAGCGTGATGCCTTTCTTACAATACAGTTCGAATAGAAAATTACGTCAGGAAATTTGGAATGCTTACCAAATGAGAGCAAACAATAACAATGACAAAGACAACAAAGCATTAGCGATCCAAATTGCAAACTTAAGAAGTGAAAAAGCAAAACTTTTAGGATACGCTACTCATGCAGATTATGTTTTGGAAAAGTCAATGGCTAAAAATCCTGAAACCGCTACTAAATTATTAATGGATTTATGGACTCCAGCTTTAAACATGGCGAACAAAGAAGCGGCTGACATTAAAGCAATGATGGTGAAGGAAGGTATCAACGACCCAGTTCAACCTTATGATTGGAGATATTACGCTGAAAAAATCAGAAAAGAGCGTTTTGATTTAGACGAACAAGAAATGAAACCCTATTTTAGTTTAGAGAAAACTAGAGAAGGTGTTTTCGCTGTTTGTAAAAATTTATTTGGTTTACAGTTTAAACAATTAAACAATGTTCCTAAATACCATGAAGACGTAACTGTTTGGGAAGTTACAGAAGCTAACGGAACTCACGTTGGAATTTTATACATGGATTTCCACCCAAGAGCTTCAAAAAGAGGTGGTGCTTGGATGACATCATACAGAACACAAAAAATGGAAAATGGAAAACGTATTGCTCCAGTAGTTTCTATCGTTTGTAATTTCACTAAACCAACAGAAAACGCTCCAGCTTTGTTAACTTTTGATGAAGTAAGTACGTTCTTCCACGAATTTGGTCACGCTTTACACGGATTATTATCAAACGTGACTTATGAAAGTGTTGCAGGAACAAGTGTTCCAAGAGATTTCGTAGAATTACCATCTCAAATTATGGAAAACTGGGCAGCCGAACCAGAAGTAATGAAAATGTATGCAAAACACTATAAAACTGGGGAAGTTATTCCTGATGCTTTGATTGAGAAAATGCAAAAAGCAGGTACTTTTGATCAAGGTTTTGCAACTACAGAATACTTAGCAGCTTCGCTTTTAGACATGCAATATCACACTCAAAAAGGAAAGATTACGGTTGATGCTGAAACTTTTGAGAAAGAAGCAATGGATAAAATTAATTTACCAAGCACCATAATTCCTAGATACAGAAGTACGTATTTCAATCATATTTTTGCTGGTGGTTATTCAGCAGGATATTACAGCTATATTTGGTCAGGAGTTTTAGATACTGATGCGTTTGAAGTATTCAAAATAAACGGCTTATTCAATCAAGATTACGCTAAATCATTCCGTAAAAATGTTTTAGAAAAAGGAGGAACGGAAGATCCAATGGAACTTTACAAAAGTTTCCGAGGCGCTGAACCAAGCACAGCACCATTACTTAGAAAAAGAGGTTTAGACCAAGTAAAATAACAACAAAAAAACGCCTGAAGTGATTCAGGCGTTTTTGTTATTTCTTAATCTTCCATTTCAAAAAACAGAGGTTCAATCATAATTTTATCCGCTAAAATTTCAACTCTTTCGGTAATTTGTGAACAGAAAAACAATCGTTGGGTTTTCTCGGCACTCATGGAAAGTCTCAAAATAATGGCGTCTTCACGCTTACGAAGCATTTCATCCACATCATCAACTACAAACATTTTAATGGTTGTCATGTTAAATCCAGCAGACGAAAACATCTCGTTAATACGAATAGGAGTTCCTATCAACACATCCATTCCAGCAGAAATTACATTCTTATCATAATCGATATCGCCTTTTTCATGCACTCCGATAACTCTCAAATTATTGTAATGATTCATCTTTTTGAATTGCTCAACTGCTTCTAATACTTTTTCTTTGTCTTGAACTAGAATCAAAGCTCTCGTACTTTCTCCAACCGGCTTTTCCATTTTCTGAATTACATTCATTAAAATAGTAGTTGTTTTTCCAGAACCATAAGGGGCTTGAATAACAGCATCC
The DNA here is from genome assembly GCA_019105125.1 of Flavobacterium sp. Classification (GTDB taxonomy): domain Bacteria; phylum Bacteroidota; class Bacteroidia; order Flavobacteriales; family Flavobacteriaceae; genus Flavobacterium. Next base: position 4,291 of record JAHRWO010000272.1, on the reverse strand, counting down.
ACTCCACTTTTAATAGTTGAAAATGTTTCTTGTTGCAACTCATTAGCTTCGATAAAATCGTTTTCAATAAGTGCTTTCTGAAGGTTGGGATTTATTTTTTTTAATTGCATTTTTTATATAGTAATTAGTGAAAAGTGATAAGTAAATAGCAAACTTTTCACTAATTACTTATCACTATTCACTTGATATTATTTACTCGCAAACAGTTTTACATCTTGTTCGGAAATTTCGTTTCCACCTAGAATAATCAAGCGTTCTACTACATTTCGTAATTCACGGATATTTCCTGTCCAGTCGTATTCTTGTAATAATTTGATGGCTGATTTTGAAAAAGATTTTGGAGATGTTCCTTGTTCGGAAGCAATCTTAGCAGCAAAATGCTCAATCAACTCTGGAATATCTTCTCTCCTATCATTTAAAGCTGGAACTTTAATCAAAATTACCGCTAATCTGTGATACAAATCTTCTCTGAATCGTCCTTCTTCGATTTCTTTTTTCAAATCTTTATTCGTAGCTGCCACAACACGAACATTCACTTTTATATCTTTATCAGCACCAACACGTTGAATCAAATTTTCTTGTAACGCGCGTAAAACTTTAGCTTGAGCTGATAAACTCATATCGCCAATTTCATCTAAGAAAATAGTTCCGCCATCAGCTGCTTCAAACTTTCCTGCTCTATCTTTCACAGCCGAAGTAAAAGCACCCTTTACGTGACCAAATAATTCGCTTTCAATTAATTCCGATGGAATAGCGGCGCAGTTTACCTCGATAATAGGAGCAGATGAACGTTCGCTTCTTTCGTGTAATTGATGTGCTACTAACTCTTTTCCAGTTCCGTTTGGACCTGTAATCAAAACTCGGGCATCAGTTGGAGCTACTTTTTCAATCATCGTTTTAATATGATTTATAGCTTCGCTATTTCCTATCATTTCGTAGTATTTAGAAACTTTCTTTTTCAAGATTTTGTTCTCTACTACTAATTGTTTTTTGTCTAATGCATTTCGTACCGTATTTAATAAACGGTTCAAATCGGGTGGTTTTGATATGTAATCAAAAGCTCCTAAACGCATCGTATTAATAGCAGTTTCCAAATCACCATGACCTGAAATCATCACCATTGGAATTTCGGGTTTGATTTTCTTTACCGCTTCTAACACCTCAACTCCGTCCATTTTTGGCATTTTGATGTCGCAAAGAATTAAGTCATAATCTTCATTTTTGACTTTTTCAATTCCTTGCAAACCATCTTCTGCTTCTTCTACTTTATACGAATCATTTTCTTCGGAAAGTATTTTTACCAATACTCTTCGAATTGCTGCTTCGTCTTCTATGATTAGGATTTTACTCATTCTTTTTTAGGTTAGAAGTTTATGAGGTTATAAGTTTAAGAGGGTTTTTAAAACTTTTAAACTCCTAAACAATAAACTTTTAAACTTACTTTAATATTTCAACCACTTGTATAATTCTTTCCAGCTTGGTTTTTTTCCGTACATTAAAATACCTACTCGGTAGATTTTTGCCGCAAACCAGACTACAAAGATAAACGTTCCGTACAATAAAACTACAGAAAGTGCTAATTGCCATAATGGCACTCCAAATGGAATACGCATTAACATAACAATTGGCGAGGTTAATGGAATTAAAGAAAACACTACTGCAACCGTTCCATGAGGATCATTCATTACGGTTAAAAACCCAACATAAACTGCCAACATTAATGGCATTAAAATTGGCATTAAAAACTGTTGCGAATCGGTTTCAGAATCTACAGCGGCTCCAATAGCAGCATAAAATGAACTGTATAAAAAGTAACCTCCAATAAAGAAAATCACAAAACCAATTAATATGGATGTTACTGGAATTTCAGCAATGTAAAGTTGTAATTTATCCATAAAACTCATAGCAACTTCTGCTTGTTCTGCTGTTACTTGAGCGGTTGCAACGGCTTCTTGTTGGCCACCAAAAACAGCTGATAACGAAAACATCAGCACAACTCCAAGTACAATCCAAATTAAAAACTGTAAAATTCCAGCTAATGAAGTTCCGATGATTTTTCCCATCATCAATTGGAATGGTTTTACCGAAGAAATGATGATTTCAATGATACGATTCGTTTTTTCTTCAATAACGCTTCGCATGACCATATTTCCATAAATAATAATGAACATCATGATTAAATATCCAAAAGCAAAACCAATTCCGATTTTAATTTCATTTAAAAATTTCAATCCATCTTCACCTGAAAACTTTGCAAATTGTACCTCCGATTTAATTTTGGCATTTTCAATCTTTTCAGCATCAAAACCCAATTTTTTAAGATTCTCTTTGTTTAATTTGGTATCGATAATCTTTTGTAAATTCATCAAGAAATCCATTTTCGGACTATCATCTGAAATATAGGTTGTTTTTGTGGCTAACTCATCAACATTGGCAACTTGAGGCACGTAAATCAAACCTTCAAAAGCATTACTTGCAGAGTCTTTTGCTTTATCAAATGACAAATTGGAAAGATCTACATATTTTATATCTTCCGAATTTTTAAAATCATTTATAAAGATGTTGGCTCTGTCATGAACTCCCACAATTTTAATATCTCCTTTGTTTACACTCGACAAATAAGCAATTAAAAACGTCATTCCTACAATCAATAACGGACCTAAAAAGGTCATTACGATAAATGATTTATTGCGTACTTTGGCAATAAATTCTCTTTTTATGATTAAAGATAATACGCTCATGATTATTGACTTACGGTTTGAATGAATATATCGTTAACGGTTGGAATTTTTTCCATAAAATGAGTGACTTGACCAAATTGTGTCAGCATAGAAATCAATTCATTTGAAGAATGATTTTCCAAGTGTACTTCTAATTTTAAATCATCATTTAAAGATTTGAAGTTAGTTTGCCCAATAGTAAATTTTTGAGTTAAACTAACCATTAACCCTTCAACATTATTAGTGATGATTCCCACTTGATAAATGTTAGTTCGGTGTTGGCGTTTCACATCATCTAATTTTCCTTCAATTAATTTGTTAGATTTGTGAATCAAAGCAATATAATCACACATTTCTTCAACTGATTCCATTCGATGGGTTGAGAAAATTACGGAAGTTCCTTTTTTATTTAATTCGATGATTTCATCTTTAATTAAATTGGCATTAACTGGATCAAAACCTGAGAATGGTTCATCTAAAATTAATAATTTAGGTTGGTGCAAAACCGTTACAATAAACTGAATTTTTTGCGCCATACCTTTAGAAAGTTCCTGAATTTTCTTGTCCCACCAACCTTGAATTTCAAACTTTTCAAACCAATATTTTAATTGCTTTTTTGCTTCTGCCTCTGGCATACCTTTTAATTGAGCTAAGTACAAACATTGCTCTCCCACTTTCATCGTTTTGTACAAACCACGTTCTTCGGGCATGTATCCGATGTGTTTTACATGTTCTGGATTTAACTTTTCACCATCTAAGAAAACAACCCCACTGTCAGGCATTGTAATTTGGTTGATAATTCGAATTAGTGATGTCTTTCCTGCACCATTTGGACCTAAAAGTCCGTAAATACTACCTTTTGGAACTTGAAGTGACACATTATTTAAAGCGGTATAATCGCCATATTGTTTCACTACATTTTGTACTTCGAGAATGTTGCTCATATATAGAATGTATGAATTTGTATTATTAGTAAGTAGTAAATATACTGATTTTGTTACAAAAAAAACCCACCCTTTATTGCTAAAGGATGGGAAAAATTGCTATGAAAAAGAAAAACTCACTCTCCTAAGAAAGTGAGTTTCAAATGTATTAATATTTATTTAATTATGAAAACATATCTTTAACTTTTTCAAAAAAAGATTTATCTGACTTTTCAGGCTTTGGAATAAAGTTTTCATCTGTAAGCATTTTCTCAAAAAACTGCTTTTGTTCTTTGTTTAAAGTTTTTGGTGTCCAAACATTTACATGAACTAATAAATCTCCGTTTCCGTAAGAATTTAAACTCGGAATTCCTTTTCCTTTCAATCGAAGAATTTTACCCGATTGAATTCCTTCTTCTAATTTAATTCTTACTTTTCCAGAAACTGTATCAATTTCTTTAGAGACACCTAAAGCGGCTTCAGCAAAACTGATGTATAAATCGTAATGTAAATTTTCGCCTTCACGCTTTAAAAATTCATGCTCAATTTCTTCGATAGCGACAATTAAATCACCTGGAACACTATTTGTTCCTGGCGCTTCGTTACCTTTTCCAGCCACTTTTAATTGCATTCCATCTACTACTCCGG
>JAHRWO010000181.1 GCA_019105125.1 Flavobacterium sp. | reverse complement strand
TTCGTTTGCAAAAGTAGGAGCTGATAAAGTTTGGAGGAACATTATTACGAAATACAACGCCATTCCATTAGTAACAAAAGTGAATCCTGATTTAACGGATTACACTACTAACAAAGCCATGGAGGGTGTTTTTAAAATGATTGCAGTTGAGGAGAAGGAAATTCGTACAAATCTGAATGCTAGAAGTTCCGATTTGTTAAAAAGAGTATTTGCATTACAAGACAAAAAATAATTGTTTTGTAATTCAACATTTACAGAAAAAACTTTTTCATAAAAATTTAATAATCAACAACATAAGTATAACATAAACTTAACATTAAATCCAAAAAAAAACATGAAATTTGCATTGGTAAAAAAGATTTCAAAAAAAGTTAGGGTTAGTTTGTAAAATCACTCCGATTTATTTCAGAGTTTTTTCAAAAAAAACCGTTAAAGTTAATTTTAACGGTTTTTTATTTTTCTTATTCGAAAGGTGGCCTTGCAGAATTATCCAAATGCCTTCTTATTCTATTAACATCTGTGAAATCAACTGGTAACGGACTTGGCTTATTATTTGCATTCAAAGGTCCCGTATACTTTCTTGGTATTCCATAGGTATCATTATAGGGTGTTGAAGGATTGTCTGTTTGAGCACCAAAATAAGGATAGTATCCCGTTTTTGTAACCCCACCTTCTGTATAGGTAAAGGAGATTTCGTTTTTGGTCAAAAATCCATCACCATCGTCATCTACATCTAAATAATCAGGTCTTCCATCACCATCGGTATCAATTGCCTCTTTATTAAATCGATTGGCATCTGAGGGATTACCATATTCATACATCGACAAAATTTTATCACGATCATGATCTCTTCTTCTTAGAGTGTGAACCTTAAAAGTAAATACTGTAGGCGCATAAGGGGGAATAGAAATAGAACCTGAACTAAAATAAGCAAGACCTGAAGGAATAAACATCACTCCTGCTCCGTAATTATTATACGAAACTGAGCCGTCAGGTTGTGAAACATAGTTTCCTGCTTTGAATAGCGGAATAACTTCAGCCCAACCTCTAATTACTTCATCCAATGAAAACCAAATAGGAAATGGTTTATTTTCAAAAACAGATTGATTAAAACTAGTTACATTATCAGTTGTAGTCTTGTTAAAAACAAATCCTTTGTAAGATACAAAAGACGAATCTACACGTGTCGGATTTTGCCCTGAACCCTCTCTCAATTTTAAATAATAAATTACATAAGTAATATCATGAAATTTTCTTTGTATGGTGTCTAATTCATTCATTCTAGAAATTGGAGTTTGTGAGCCACCATTAGGAATTTGAGTAAAAGTAACATTAAAATCTGAGTCATAAGTAATATAGTGAGTATCCATAAACTCTCTAATTTTTGTACTATCTTCTACAAAAACCTCACCATATGGACGATCTGGTGGTAAAGAAGTTTCATCATCTGGTTGACATGCGTAAAATCCAAAAAACAAACCTACAACTAAAACTATTTTAAAAAAACTATTCATTAATTCCATTATTTTGTGGGCGCAAGATACAATTTTCATTTATTTTTGTAGAAATATTAACAAGGTTTTTTGATTTATATTATGCGTATAGATAAACTTTTATGGTGTTTGCGATATTATAAAACCCGAAGTATAGCCTCTGAGGCGGTAAAAAAAGGTCATGTTGCGGTAAATGGTCAGGCTGCAAAAGCTTCTCGAGAGGTTTTCCCTATGGATAAAATTACCTTACGAAAAGACCAAATCAACTATAAATTTACCGTATTAGATATTCCTCAAAATCGTTTAGGAGCCAAACTTTTAGATATGTATCGAAAAGACGAAACTCCTAAAGAAGCATTTGAACATCTAGAGTTACTAAAATTATCAAAAGAACACTACAGAGCCAACGGAACCGGACGCCCTACAAAAAAAGAAAGAAGAGACATTGATGATTATTTAGAAGACAATTTCGAATTTGAAGACTATGAATAAGATGAATTATTGGGAAGAACGCTACAAAAAAGGAGAAACGGGTTGGGATGCTGGCGCCATTACCCCTCCTTTAAAAGAATACATCGATCAATTAACCGATAAGAATCTAAGAATTTTAATTCCAGGGGCTGGAAACGGTTATGAATTTGATTATTTAATTGAAAATGGTTTTCAAAATGTTTTTGTAGTCGATATTGCCACAACTCCATTAAATAATATCCAAAAAAGAAAACCAGAATTTGCTTCTCATTTAATCCATTCTGATTTTTTTTCTTTAGAAACCACTTTCGATTTAATATTGGAACAAACTTTTTTCTGTGCGTTACCTCCTGAAATGCGTCCAAAGTATGTTGAAAAAATGGCTTCTTTATTAAATCCATCAGGAAAAGTAGCAGGCTTATTATTTGATTTCCCATTAAATACTGAAGTTCCGCCTTTTGGGGGATCAACAAGTGAATATTTAGATTTATTTTCGAAGACGTTTCAAATAAAAACCTTAGAAAAAGCATATAATTCCATAAAGCCTCGACAAAATAGAGAACTCTTTTTTATATTTGAAGTCAAATAACTACACAAATGGAAAATATAATTTTAACAAACGAAGAAATTCAGCATAAGACGAAACGAATTGCTTACCAAATTTATGAGACTTTCGTTAACGAAGAAGAGATTATTTTGGCCGGAATTTCAAACAACGGATTCATATTTGCCCAAAAAATTCAAGCAGAATTAGCAAAAATTTCGGATTTAAAAGTCACCCTTTGTGAAGTTAAAATCAACAAACAAAATCCACAAGATATCGTAACAACATCAATAAGTTCACAACACTATCAAAACAAAGCTTTAGTCCTTATAGATGATGTTTTAAATTCTGGAACCACATTAATATACGGTGTAAAACATTTTTTAGAAGTCCCTTTAAATAAATTCAAAACAGCTGTATTAGTAGATAGAAACCATAAAAAATATCCTGTAAAAGCAGATTTCAAAGGCTTATCGTTATCAACTTCTCTTCACGAACATATACAAGTTGTTTTTGAAGATGACAACTCATATGCCTATTTAAGCTAATAAATCAATAATTTCGTCAACGATTTGTAGCACCGATTTATCATCAACAGTAACAATTTTAGAAACCTGATGATAATAAAAGTTTCGGTCAAACAAATGCTTGTTAATAAAGTCTTTCAACGAAACCTCATCTTGGTTAACTAACAATGGACGTTGGTTTTTTTCATTAAGCAACCTATCGACTAAAGTATCAACATTAGCTTTCAGGTAAATAGAAAATATATCGTCTTGAAGTAAAAGTTCGTGGTTATTGTAATAACAAGGTGTACCTCCTCCTAAACTCAGCACAAAATCATGATCATAGGCTAATAAGGACTTTAAAATTTCATTTTCTTTTTTACGAAAATAGATTTCCCCTTTATTTTGAAACAATTCTAAAATGGAATTTT
>JAHRWO010000146.1 GCA_019105125.1 Flavobacterium sp. | reverse complement strand
ATTTTATTTTCTAATGCATAATTTTCAATCTCCAAACGAGAAAAAGGCAACAACGGACGAATAATGTTACCATTTTGAGCTGGAATTCCGGTTAAACCTTCTAAACCCGTTCCTCTGATAAAATTGATTAAAAACGTTTCTACGTTGTCATCCAAATGATGTGCAGTAACCAAATAATCCAATTGGTTTTCAGATAAAAGTTTTTGAAACCAATCATAACGTAACTTTCGAGCAGCTAGTTGAATGGAAAGTTTATTTTCTTTAGCAAATTCGAGCGTATCAAACGACTCAATAAAATATGGAATATACCTATCTTGACAAATTTCCTTTACTAACATTTCATCTCCATCGCTCTCTATTCCACGCAATTGAAAATTGCAATGTACTACACAAATGTCAAACCTCAACTTATAAAACAAATCCAACAAAACCATACTATCTATACCACCACTAACAGCCAAAAGTAATTTCTTGTCTTTTAGTTGCGGGAAATTTGTTGTAATATGATGTTGGAATTTTGTAAGCATGACCAAAAATAAGGAATTATTTGGATTGCAGCACTTCAAACATTGCTTTTGCCTTTAACAAACATTCTTCGTACTCATTTTCAGGAATAGCCTGAGAAGTTATAGCACTTCCGACAGAAAAAGATAAATATTGATTTTTTGAATTGTGCAAAATACTTCGAATGACCACATTAAAATCGAAATCGCCATTTGGAGTAAAATAACCCACTGCTCCACTATATAATCCGCGCTTGGTTTCTTCTAATTCTTCAATGATTTGCATGGCCGAAATCTTTGGTGCTCCAGTCATGCTTCCCATAGGAAAAGTGGTTCTCAGAATTTCGATGGGTGAAGTGGTATTTTCTACTTCGGAAACTATCGTGGAAATCATTTGGTGGACTTGCTTAAACGTGTAAATCTGACACAATTCTTCTACTTGAACACTTCCTTTTGTAGCGGTATGCGATAAATCGTTGCGGACTAAATCGACAATCATGATGTTTTCTGAACGTTCTTTTTCGTTTTGAGCTAAATCAGATTTTAATTGTTCGTCTTGTTTTACATCAAAACTTCTTCTTGCCGTGCCTTTTATGGGTTGGGAAATAACTTTTAAACCTTCTTTTCGCAAATATCGTTCTGGGGATGCAGAAAGCAAATACTGAAAATTATTCTTGAAATACACCGCAAATGGTGGTTCCGAAATAGCATTCAGTTTTTGATAGATTTCCAAAGGTTCAATTTGAGCATTTTCGGCATAAAATTCCATACAGAAATTGGCTTCGTAAATGTCGCCACGATGAATATGTTCAAGCATTTTGGAAACTTTGGAAAGATAATTTTCTTTTGAGATTCTTTGTTGAATATTGATGGATGATGGGTGATGGATGATGGATGCAATGGATTCGATTTCTTCGAAATCGGTTTCTATTTCGTCATCACACATTCGTAAATATTGAATTTCTACTTGATTTTCTTTAATCAAAAACAACTTTTTAGGTTGAAAGAAAAACAAATCTGGAAAATCTAAACCATCGAAATTGTTGGATTGTAAATCTTCGGTATCGTTTTTTAAATCGTAAGACAAATAACCAAACAACCAATCTTTGGTTTGGCTTTGGTACTGATACAAATCTTGGAAAGCATTTTCGTAATCGGTTTTAATCGAAGTAAAAGCATCAATCGCCAAAACCGAATCGTAACTCGAATACTTTTGATTATAGGCATTCGAATCTAAAAAAACGACTTCTCTGTGTTGGTTGGCCCAATGCAAAAGTTGATTTTTAAAGTCGGGAAACTGGGAAATATCTTTTGTAATTACTGTTCTCAAATTGAAAAATTTACTCCGTAAAAGTACAACAAAAAAATAGTTGTTGGAAAATGGTTCAAATGTTAAAATTTGGCACGGTTTTTATTCTTGCCTCTACAACTAACCCATTAAAAATTCATTTGTATTGATTCTAAAACTACACCTATTAAAAACAATTAATCAATAACTTTAAAAATGAATTTTTATGAACAAAAACACCAAAATCGTATTGACTTTGCTTGCACTTGGCATGGTCTTATCTTGTAAAGAATCTGCAGAAAGCAGAGAAGAAGCTTTAAATTACTCTTTGGCTGAATCGGCAGACAGCACTACTATAATTTCTTCATCAGCAGCCGTTGAAAACAAAAACAGCAATCGAAAATTTGTTAGAACTGCCGATGTGAAATTTAAAGTCAAGAATGTCGCCAAATCGACATATGCGATTGAAGATGCAACTACGAAATTTGGTGGATTTGTAACGTATACCCATCTTCAAAGCAACATTCACAGCGAAGACAGAACCAAAGTGAGTCAGGATAGCACGTTAGTAACTACAAAATATAAAGTAGATAACAACATTACCATTCGCGTTCCAAATACGAAAATGGATACAGTGATTAAAACCATTGCGAAACAAATTCACTTTTTAGATTATCGAATCATTAAAGCAGATGATGTTTCCTTACAAATGTTATCGAATGAACTAGCGCAAAAAAGAAGTAATTCATCTGAAAAACGTTTAGCAAATGCAATTGATTCGAAAGGTAAAAAACTTAATCAAGTTGTTGATGCCGAAGCAACCTTAGATGCGAAAAAAGAGCAAAATGATGCTTCAAAATTGCAGAATTTATCACTTCAAGACCAAGTCAACTTTAGTACGTTAACGCTAAATATTTACCAAGACGAAAGCATCAAACAAGAAATGGTGGCTAATGAAAAAAGCATCAACGCATACCGACCAAATATCGGCTTACAAATTTGGGATAGTGTAA